>JAAZAQ010000337.1 GCA_012514225.1 Clostridiales bacterium
AAGAAGATTTTCATGCACTCCGACGGCCATACCCTGGCGATTCTCCCGCACCTGGTGGAAATCGGCGTGGACGCGGCCAACCTGCAGCTTTTCTGCATCGGGCTTGAGAACCTGCGCCCGTTCAAGGGCAAAATCACCTTCTGGGGCGAAATCGACCGGCAGTGGCTGCTGCCGCACGCGACCGCGCCCGAGGTCCGGGAGGCGGTGCGCGACGTCCGCAAAACGCTGTGGGACAAGGGGGGCTGCGTCGCGCAGTGCGAGTTCGGCCCCGGGGCCAGGCCCGAAAACGTGCGGGCGGTATTCGAAACCTGGGCGGAATACGGCGCCTGAGCGCGCCGAAGGCGACGGATTGGGGCGGCCTGACGCGCGGGCGGCCTGTTCGGTTTGCCCGCCCCCTGCCCTCATGCTATAATCGCGAAGCGCAACCGGCGCCAAAGGAGTAGGTATGCCTTCCACCGAGTTCACCAAGGACAGGATCAAGCAGTCCATCCTGGGCAAACTGCAGCGGTACTACGGAAAGACGCTGGACGAAGCCACCAGCTACCAGAAATACTACGCCGTCGCCTCCACCCTGCGCGACCAGATCATGGCCCGGTGGGTGCAGTCCAGGGAGGACGACAAAAAAGACGGCGGCAAGCGCGTATATTACCTGTCCATCGAGTTTCTGCTCGGGCGGATGATGTTCAACAACGCCCTGAGCCTGCTGGCCACAGAGGCCTATACCAAGGCGCTGACGGAACTGGAAATCTCCTGGCGGGACATCGTCTACGAGGAGCCGGAGCCGGGGCTGGGCAATGGCGGGCTGGGCCGACTGGCCGCCTGCTTCATGGACTCCCTGGCCACCCTGGACCTGCCCGCGATGGGCTGCACCATCCGCTACGAGTACGGGCTGTTCCGCCAGAAACTGACCGGCGGCCAGCAGATCGAGCTGCCCGACGACTGGCTGCAGAACGGCAACGTCTGGGAAATGGCCAGCATGGAGGACGTCGTCGAGGTGCACTTCGAGGGCCAGGTGACCTCCGCCCAGCAGGACGGTCGGACGGTCTTCACCCTTTCGGACTACCGGACGGTCGAGGCCGTCCCCTACGACATGCCCGCGGTCGGCTATGGCGTCAACCGCGTCAACTCCCTGCGCACCTGGCGCGCGCGCAGCAAGCAGAGCCTGGACCTGGGCGCCTTCTCCAACGGGGACTTCCTGAACGCCACCAAGGAACAGGACCTGGCCGCCGTCATATCGAAGGTGCTCTACCCGGAGGACAACCACTACGAGGGCAAGACCCTCCGGCTTTGCCAGCATTATTTCCTCGTCAGCGCCAGCCTGCAGTACGCGCTGAAGGACTTCGAGGCCCGCTTCGGCAGCGACTGGCGCCTGCTGCCGGAGAAGGCGGTCTTCCACATCAACGACACCCACCCCGGCCTGGCCATCGTGGAGCTCATGCGCCTGCTGATGGACGAGAAGGGTCTGGGCTGGGACGAGGCGCAGGCCATCACCAACCGCTGCATGGCCTACACCAACCACACCGTCATGGCCGAGGCGCTGGAGCGCTGGCCGGAGGACCTCTTAAAGCGCCAGCTGCCCCGGATTTACATGATTCTGGAGGAAATGAACCGACGCCTCTGCGAAAAGCTGTGGGACCGCTTCCCCGGGGAGTGGGACCGCATCGCGCACATGGCCATCCTGGCCTACGGCATGGTGCACATGGCCAACCTCTGCGTGTCCCAGAGCTTCTCCGTCAACGGCGTGAGCAAGCTGCACGGCGACATCATCAAGGCCGACACTTTCCGGGACTACGCCCAGATGACCCCCCGCAAGTTCACCTTCATCACCAACGGCGTCACGCACCGCCGCTGGCTGATGGCCTGCAACCCGCGCCTGGCCGCGCTGATCACCGAGGCCATCGGCGATAAGTGGGTCAGGGAGCCCCAGGCGCTCCGCGACCTGCTGCCCTTCCGCGACGACGCCTCCTTCCGCGAGCGCTTCCAGATCATCAAGCGCCACAACAAGGAGGTCTTCAGCGATTTCCTCACCCACCGGCAGGACATGCAGGTGGACCCGGACTTCATGTTCGACGTGCAGGTCAAGCGCCTGCACGAGTACAAGCGGCAATTGCTCAACGCCCTGCACATCCACGTGCTCTACAACCGCATCATGGACGACCCGAACTTCGACATGCCGCCCCGCGTCTTCATCTTCGGCGCCAAGGCCAGCCGCGGCTACGCCAAGGCCAAGATGATCATCCGCTACGTCCTGGCCCTCTCCCGCCTCATCGACCGCAGTCCGCGGGCGAAGAAGCTCCTGCGCGTGCTGTTCGTCGAAAACTGGAACGTGTCCGCGGCTGAGGCGCTCATCCCCGCCGCCGACCTGTCCGAGCAGATTTCCACCGCCGGCAAGGAGGCCTCGGGCACCGGCAACATGAAGCTGATGATGAACGGCGCGGTGACCATCGGCACCCTGGACGGCGCGAACGTCGAGATTTCCCACGCCGCGGGGCGCGACAACATCTACCTCTTCGGCATGAACGCCGGCCAGGTGGCGGCGATTTACAAGGAGGGCACCTACAACCCCATGGGCCTGTTCGAGCGCAATGTCGAAATCCGCAAGGCCCTCACCCAGATGATCGACGGCACCCTCTTCCCGGACAACCCCGCCATCCTGCAGTCCCTCTACCACGACCTGCTCTTCGGCTCCGGCGGCGGGCGCGCGGACAATTATTTCGTCCTGCGCGACTTCGGCACCTACTCCTCCGCCCACGACCAGGTCAGCGAGGACTACCGCGACCGGGAGCTGTGGCTCAAGAAGGCGGTCACCAACACCGCCATGTCCGGCTACTTCTCCACCGACCGCACCATCGCCGACTATAACGAGAAAATCTGGAGGCTGAAGTAAGGCGCGGGG
>JAAZAQ010000039.1 GCA_012514225.1 Clostridiales bacterium
CTCCTGCCCGACGGGAAACGAATTCCCGAAAGCCGGGGCCGTCCAGGAGCAAGGGCGCGCCACCTTCCATGGATGCGCGGGCAGCCTGCCTGCCCGGCCGGGAATCCTGTCGTCGTCGCAGCGAAAAAGGAGTCAAGGCATGAAAACCAACCCGACCGCCGCCGTGCTGGCGTCCGTGCTCATCGTCATCGCGGGCGTCCTCATCATCGATTCCCTGGGTGTCTTTAGGACCGGGGCCGACAGGACGCCCCAGCTGCTGGCCGGCGCCACGGTGCGGGAGGAAGCCCCGGCCAACGACCCCATGGACATCCGCGGTTCCTCCACTTTCGGGGAAATCAGCCGGCTGTTCGGGGTGCCGCTGGAAGACCTCGCCCGCGCCTTCGGCCTGGAGGAGGGCAAGGCGGACGCGTTCAAGGTCAAGGAGCTGAAAAGCATCTATACCGACGAAGCCAGCGAGGTCGGCACTTCCTCCGTGCGGCTGTTCGTCGCCTGGTACAAAAGCCTCCCGTACGAGCGCAGGGAGGATAGCTTCCTGCCGGTAGCGGCCGTGACCCTGCTGCGTGAAAAAGCCGCCCTTGCGGCCGAGCAGTTGGAATACCTCACGGGGCACGCCTACGGGGGGAAGTAAGGCCGCCGCGTTTGCCGGCCATTCAATTCAGGGGGGGTGTCCGCGGACACCCCTCTTTGTTTGCGGGCTACAGCGCGCAATGGAAGAGGGGCTGCCGTCCGGCAGCCCCCCGGCTGTTCAAGAATCGCGCCTACTCGCCCTTCAGCGCTGCGTTGGAAATGGTGACCGCCTCGGTCCAGGCTTCGTCGGCTGTCATTTCGCCGCCGGCGGCCTTGATGACCGCGTCGTTGATGGCGGTGCGGACCTGCGCTGCGCCGGTCACGGCGGGCAGGCTGCCGGCCTTGCCCAGGTTGGCCTCAAGCGCCTGCAGGGCCTTGGACGCCAGGGTGTCCCGGGCGATGTACTCCTGGTAGGCGGGCACGTCCGCGGTCCAGGAATAGGGCGCCAGCGCCGTCACCGCCTCGACCCAGCCCGCGTTCACGTCGGCGGAGATGAAGTACTTGACGAACTTGTAGGCTTCCTCGGCGCGGGCGTCGTCCTTATAATAGAAGACGATGGGGCCGCGGTTCCAGGAGGGGAACCAGGTATCCGCCGGCATGGGCGCCATGCCGAACTCGAACCCGTCCGGGGTCACGTAGGGATAGCCGGCCACGGAGCCCACGAAGCCCGCGAGAACGCCGGAGTTGAAGTCCGGGGAGAAGTAGTTGCCCGATTCCGGCCGGGCCTTGAAGTGGCCGGCCTTGAAGGCGTCCACCAGCCACTGCACCTTGGCGCGCACCTCGGGGGTGTCGAAAAGGACGGCCTTGTTCTCCACGTCGATATAGCCGGCGCCGGGGGTCTCCATGATCAGCATCTGCAGGAAATCGGTGATGGTGTTGTCGAAGCCCAGCCCGGGGATGCCCTTGGCCTCCAGGATTTTCTTGGAAGCGGCTTCCATCTCCGCCCAGGTCTTGGGTACCTCGATCTGCAGCTCGTCGTAGAGGGTCTTGTTGTAGAAGAGGATGGGGCCGGTGGTGTAGGCGGGCAGGTAGTGGATGAGCCCGTCGGAAAAGGCCTTGACCTCGCCATTCATGACGCCTTCCTTCAGGGAGGCGTCAAAGCCCTCGATGCCGATTTCCGGGTCGTAGATGTACTGGCTCAAATCCGCCAGCAGGCCGGCGTCCACATACTTGGCGGCCTCGGAGGCGTAGTTGAAGATGATGTCCGGGCCTACGCCCGCGACCACCGCGCTGTTGACGGTGTTGGTAAAGCCCTCGTAGGGCTGGCTGAGCAGCTCGACCTCCGCCGTGTCCTGGGAGGCGTTGTAGTCCGCCACGGCCATCTTGAGGTATTCCTCCTGGCCTTCGGTGAAGGTGTGCCAGATGGTCACCTTGGTTTTGGCGCCGCCGCCGCCGCCCGCGGGCGCGTCCGTCGCGGGCTGCTCAGCCGGGGCGTCGGTCACCGGGGCGGGGGTGGGCTCGGGCTTGGGGGCGGGCTTGGTCAGGAAATAAATCGCGACCGCCGCCGCGATGACCAGCAATACGATGATGACCGTTGTCCAGGTTTTCTTGGTCATAAACTCCTCCAATCAAAAACCCGGCTCTTCGCCGGGTTGTCGGCCTCAGCCGCCAGTCGTCGGTGCGTCGGTCGGGGTGGCGGGCGCTTCCGTGACGGTCGCGGGTGCGTCGGTCACGGCGGCGGGCGCTTCGGTCACAACGGGGGTCGCGGTCGGTTCGGGCGCCTTCTTGCCGCCGAACACTCCGGTAGCCCACAGGATGACCAGCACGATTACCACGATGGCAATCACGATGGACCAGGTCTTCTTCGTCATGGTTTCCTCCTTGCGGTTATGCGCCGGGCAGGCTTCTGGCCGCTCCAGGGCGCGGTTTACTGCGACGGCATCGCCGCATTACGTTGATAATATACCTTTCCGGCGGTGATTACAAACCAAAACACGCGTTTTCGCTTAAAAATTTTCGGTTTTTCAAGCATTTTTCAAGCCTTCGGCCGCTTTTCCCCCAGCCTGTACATCCCCCCTGCCGCGAAGAGTCATTCCGGCTCCTTTTCAGCAAACTCCCCGTCCTGCCGCGCGCGTTAGCGCTCCAGCGCCTGCAGCAGCCCCTTGGGGAAGGGGACGCCGGCGAGGGCGGCGTTTTCAACCACCGAAAGCGCCTCGTTGGCGGCATAGAACCCAATCACGCCCAGTCGGCAGACCTGGGACCGCAGCAGGCTGTCCAGCGCCGTCCCCAGGATGACCATCAGGACCATCAGCAATTTTCGGGAAACCCCCAGGAAAAAGGAACGTGACAGAAAGCCGCCGC
>JAAZAQ010000338.1 GCA_012514225.1 Clostridiales bacterium
GCCTGCAGCACGGCGCGGGTCTGCATCTCGGCGATTTCGGGGTAGGTGACCGACAGGCGGCAGCCGCGGTGGCCCATCATGGGGTTGAACTCGTGCAGCGCCTCGATCTTCTCGACGATTTTCTCCGGCGTGGTCTTCAACTGCCTGGCCAGCGCGGCGATTTCCTCGGTCATGTTCTTCTGCGGCAGGAACTCGTGCAGCGGCGGGTCCAGGTAGCGCACCGTCATCGGACGGCCTTCCAGGGCGACGAACATCTCCTCGAAGTCCTTCTGCTGCATGGGCAGGATTTTGTCCAGCGCGGCGCGGCGCTGCTCCTCGCTGTCGGCCAGGATCATCTCGCGCACCAGCGCGATGCGGCTGGCTTCGAAGAACATGTGCTCCGTGCGGCACAGCCCGATGCCCTCGGCGCCGAAACCGACCGCCTGGCGGGTGTCCTTGGGCGTGTCGGCGTTGGTGCGCACCTTGAGGGTGCGGGCCTTGTCCGCCCACTGCATCAGGGTGGCGAAGTCGCCGGTCACGGTGGCTTCCACCGTGGGAATCAGGCCGCGGTACACCTTGCCGGTGGTGCCGTCCACGCTGATGGGGTCGCCCTCGTGGAAGACCTCGCCGGAGGTGGAGGTCATCTTCTTGGCTTCCTCGTCGATGAAGATGTCATGGCAGCCGACGACCGCCGGGCGCCCCATGCCGCGGGCGACGACGGCCGCGTGGCTGGTCATGCCGCCGCGCGCGGTCAGGATGGCCTTGGACAAGTCCATGCCCTCGATGTCTTCCGGGGTGGTCTCCTCGCGCACCAGCACGACGTTCTTGCCGGCCTTGGCGGCCTTGGCGGCCTCGTGCGCGGTGAAGTAGACCTCGCCCGCGCCGGCGCCGGGGGAGGCGGGCAGGCCGGAGGCGAAGGGGGCGGCGGCCTTCAGGGCCTTGCCGTCGAAGTTGGGGTGCAGCAGCGTATCCAGCTGGCGCGGGTCCACCTTCAGCACGGCCTCCTCATGGTCCAGGCGGCCTTCGTTCACCAGGTCCACCGCGATTTTCAGCGCGGCGGCGGCGGTGCGCTTGCCGTTGCGGGTCTGCAGCATGTACAGCTTGCCCCGCTCGATGGTGAACTCCATGTCCTGCATGTCGCGGTAGTGGTTTTCCAGCGTGTCGGCAATCTTGACGAACTGCTCGTACACCTGGGGCATGCTGTCCTTCATGGAGGAGATGGGGCTGGGCGTGCGGATGCCGGCCACGACGTCCTCGCCCTGGGCGTTCATCAGGTACTCGCCGTAAAGCTTGCGCTCGCCGGTGGAGGGGTTGCGCGTGAAGGCGACGCCGGTGCCGGAGTCGTTGCCCATGTTGCCGAACACCATCGACTGCACGTTGACCGCGGTGCCCCAGTCGCCGGGGATGTCGTTCATGCGGCGGTAGTAGACGGCGCGCGGGTTGTCCCAGGAGCGGAACACCGCCTTGATGGCTTCCATCAGCTGGGTCTTGGGCTCCTGGGGGAAGTCCTCGCCCTTGTTCTTCCGGTAGGTCTCCTTGAAGCGGCGGACCACTTCCTTCATGTCCTTCGCGTCCAGGTCGGTGTCGCCCGTGACGCCCTTTTCCTTCTTGACCGCGTCCAGCTGCGCGTCGAAGAGCTTGCGGTCCACTTCCATGACGACGTCGGAGAACATCTGGATGAAGCGGCGGTAGGAGTCGTAGGCGAAGCGCTCGTTGCCGGTCAGCCGGGCCAGGCCTTCCACCGCGACGTCGTTGAGGCCGAGGTTGAGGATGGTGTCCATCATGCCGGGCATGGACGCGCGGGAGCCGGAGCGGACGGAGACCAGGAAGGGGTCGTTGATGTCCCCGAACTTCTTGCCGGCGACCTGCTCGGCCTTGTGCATCGCCTCGAGAATCTCCGCCTCCACCTCGGGCGCGATTTTCTGGCCGTCCTCGTAATAGCGGGTGCAGGCCTCGGTGGTGACGGTGAAGCCCTGGGGAACGGGCAGACCGATATTGGTCATCTCCGCCAGGTTGGCGCCTTTGCCGCCCAGCAGGTTGCGCATCTGCGCGTTGCCTTCCTTGAACAGGTATACGTACTTCGGCATGAATTGTCCTCCTTGTGGTCTCGTTTTTTTCTGGCGGCGCGGTCGCCTGCCGCGGCGCGCGCCACCTCTTATCATACACGATTCTACCCGCCCTTACAATGTAAAACGCCCTGAAACGGACGGATTTGACGAAAAAACAAGCCGGTGCGCGCGGGGGGGCGGGAAGCGCGCCGCGGCGCCCGCCGCGAAGGTCACGGTATCGGTCAAATCTTGCTTTCCTGTGGGGAAAAGGGTACAATCGTGCCGCCTGAACGGGGCTGAATAAGCGTGCAGGAGGACTGCCATGGCCAGCAATTACGTCCTGATGAGCGACAGCGACAGCGACCTGCCGCATGAGATTGCCAAGGAGCGGAACATCCCCATCGTCCGCATGCCCTACAACCTGGACGGGGCGGAGCTCTACGACGACAACGGCGCCAGCGGGGCGGAAAAGGCGCTGTTCGACCGGATGCGCGCGGGCGCCAAGCCCTTCACCTCCCTTTTGCCCACCGCCGCCTACCTGGAATACTTCGAGCCGCACCTCAAGCGCGGCGACCTGCTCTTCCTGGCCTTTTCCAGCCAGATGTCCGCCACCTTCCAGAACGTGCTGGAGGCGCAGAAGGAACTGGCCGCCCGCTACCCGGAGCGCAAGTTCGTGGTGGTGGACACGATGTCCATCTCCGCGCCCCAGTCCCTGCTGGTCATCGGCGCCCACGACCTGTACCGCCGGGGGGCGAGCCTGGACGAGGTAGCGCAGTGGGTGCTTGACAACCGCCTGAACGCCCAGGCCTGGTTCACCGTGGGCGACCTGGCCTACCTGCGCCGGGGCGGCCGCGTCTCGGCGACCAGCGCCATCATGGGCACGATGCTGGACATCAAGCCCATCCTCATCATCACCCGGGCGGGCAAGCTGGAGGCCCATTCCAAGGTGCAGGGGCGCAAGAAGGCGCTGAAGACCCTGGTTGACCGGACGGAGGAGAACATCGGGGACCCCGCGGGCAAGACCGTCGTCATCCTGCATGGCGACGTCCGCGACGAGGCCGAGATTCTGAAGACCCAGTTGAAGAACCGCCTGCCCGGCCTGCAGGAAATCCGCATCCAGATGATTGGCCCGGTCATCGGCGCGCACGCCGGCCCGGGCACCCTGGCGTCCTGCTTCATCGGGCGGGAGCGGCCGGTCTGAGCGCCTGGTCCGCGCCCCCCCGGGGGCAGCAGCGCGTCCTGGTCGTGCAGGACGTCTCCGGCGTCGGCCGCTGTTCGGCGACGGTCGCCCTTCCCGTGCTGTCCTCCGGCGGCCTGGCCTGCGCCCTGCTGCCCACCGCCCTGCTCAGCGCGCATACGGGCGGCTTCGGCCCGGTGCACCGGCGCGACCTGACGGAGGATATGTCCCTTACGCTGTCGCACTGGTTTGGCCTGGGGCTTCGCTTTGACGCCGTTTACGTAGGTTATGCGGCTTCCGCCCGGCAGCTGGAGCTGCTCCGCGACGCGCTGCCGCGGCTGCTCAAGCCGGAAGGGCTCCTGTTCGTCGACCCGGTCATGGGCGACGCGGGCCGCCGGTATTCCTATTGCGACGAGGCCCTGCGGGCGGGGTTCCTCGGCCTGTGCGCGCGGGCGGACGTGATTTTCCCCAACCGCACGGAGGCCGCCCTGCTGCTGGGCGC
>JAAZAQ010000339.1 GCA_012514225.1 Clostridiales bacterium
CCGCTTCGCCAACGCGGTGGACGCTTTTCTGCAGGAGGGGGCGGGGGCATGAGCGCGCTGACGAGACTCTTCACCTTGCTGCTGTGGTTCGCGCCCGTCCCGGCCATGCTGCCGGCGGCGCGGCAGTTGCTGCAGTTTTACCAGCTGAGCAGCTATCAGGCGGGCGGTTACCTGCGCGCCCTGCGGCGTCTGCCGGTGAAGGCGTTCTGGCCCGGGCTCGCGCTGTGCGCCTGCTCGCTGCTGTTCCAGTTCCTGGCTTCCCTGTGCCTGTCCTGGCTGCCGGCGCTGGCCGTCCTCGCGCTGCTGCTTTTTTCCGCGCTCATCCTGCTGTCCGGCTTTGTCATCGGCATGGCCGCCTACCGGGTGAAAAAGGCCAAGACCCCCCTTGTGAAAACGGCCCGGGTCAGGCGGCTGGCCGTCGCGCTTCTGCTGGTGGGCTTTCTCGTTTGCCTGGCCCTGCTGCGCCTGCTGCCCGCGATGGGCCTGTCCGCGCTGGTGCCGGCGCTGCTGCCATTGTGGCTGCTGCTGGCCGCCCTTTTGATGTGGCCGGCGGAAAAGGCCGTACAGTCGGCCTACCGGAATGACGCGCGGGACATCCTGGAAACCGCGAAAAAGGGCGGGCTGACGGCCATCGGCGTCACCGGCTCCTACGGCAAGACGACGGTGAAGAGCATCCTGGCCGCCATGCTGTCCCAGAAAGCCCCCACCCTGGCTTCTCCCGCCAGCTTCAACACGCCCATGGGCCTTTCCCGCTGCATCCGGGAAGAGCTGGGGCAGCAGCATCTCTTTTTCATCGCCGAGATGGGCGCCCGCCACCCGCAGGACATCCGCGTGCTGTGCCGTTTTATCCGGCCTGCGGCCGGCATCCTCGCCTCCATCGGCCCCCAGCACCTGGAGACCATGGGCACCATCCAGCGCGTGCGCGACACCAAGTTCGACCTCATCCGGAGCCTGCCGGAAGATGGCTTCGCGGTCTTCGGCGACGACGGGAAATTCACGACCGAATGCTATGAACAGGCACAGGTCGGCAAGGCGCTGGCGGGCGGCCCCGGCAGCGACGCCTGGGCGGAAGAGATGGAGCTGACCCCGGAAGGCGCGCGGTTCACCCTATGCCTGAAGACGGGTGAGCGCATCTTCTGCCAGACCCGCCTGGTCGGCGAGCACAACGTGAAGAATATCCTTATCGCGGCGCTCATGGCCCGGCATTTCGGCGTCAGCACCGACCAGATCCAGCGCGCCGTGGAGGAGGTCAGCCCGCCACCCTCCAGGCTGCAGACCTCCGTTCATGCCGCCGGCTTCAAGGTCATCAACAACGGCTTTAATTCCAGTCCCGACTCCAGCCGCAAGGCGCTGGAGGTGCTGTCCGCCCATCCGGGGCGCAGGATTGTGGTGACCCCCGGCTTCATCGAGCTGGGCCGGCTGGAGGAGGCGTCCAACCGCCGCCTGGGCAACGACATCGCCGCCGCCGCGCAGGAAGCGGTGCTCATCGGGGAAAAGCGCACCCGGCCCATCCGGGAGGGACTGCTGGAGAGCGGCATGCCGCCGGAGAACATCCACGCCTTCCCCACCCTGGAAATCGCCGACCGCTTCATCCGGGAGGCCTACGGGCCCGGCGACGTCGTGCTGTACGAGAACGACCTGCCCGACCACTATGCCTGAGGGGAGGACGGAAATGCCGAAAAAAATCACCCTGGGCGTCATCTTCGGCAGCCGCAGCTGTGAGCACGAGGTGTCCGTCATCAGCGCGCTGCAGCTGGCCGCCATGGCGGACCCTTTCCGCTACGAGGTCGTCCCGGTCTACATCTCCAAACGGGGCGAGTGGTTCATCGGCGGCGCGCTGTGGAAATTGCGGACCTACATTGACTTCGACCCCCGCAGGAGCGGGCTGACCCGCGTGTTCCCCGACCTGACCGCGCGCTCCCGCGCCTTGACGGCCTTCCGCCGTGGCCGCCCCTTCGGCGGGGAAACGCGCTACGCCGCCGTCCGGCTGGACTGCGCCATCCCGGTGCTGCACGGCTTGAACGGGGAGGACGGCACCGTCCAGGGCATGCTGGAACTGATGGAGGTGCCCTACGCCACCACCGGCGTCGCCGGCAGCGCGGCGGGCATGGATAAAATCATCATGAAGCGCCTGTTCCGCGGGTGCGGGTTCCCGGTCCTTCCGGACGCCGCCGTGCTGCGCGACGCCTACGAAGCAGACCCGGAAGCCATTTTCGCCGCTGTCGAGCAGGCGCTGCCCTATCCCGTGTTCGTCAAGCCCGCCAACCTGGGCTCCTCCATCGGGGTCAGCCGCGCGGACAGCCGCGCCCAATTAAGGGACGCGCTGGACCTGGCCTTCACCCTCGACCGCCGGGTGCTGGTGGAGCAGGGGCTGGACGACCCGATGGAAGTCAACTGCTCCGTCATGGGCTTCGGTAGCCATGCGGAGCCCTCGGTGGTGGAGCAGCCCGTGCGCGCGGGCGACCTGCTGGATTTCAAGACCAAGTACCTGGCCGGCGCGGGCGAAACGGGCATGGCGTCGCTGTCGCGCATCATCCCCGCGCGGATTTCGGAGGAGATGACCCGGAAGGTCCAGGGCCTCGCGGTGGATATTTTCAAGGCCCTGGATTGCAAGGGCGTGGTGCGGGTAGATTTTATGGTATCCGCGGCGGACGGCGCGCTGTATGTCACGGAAATCAACACCATCCCCGGCTCCATGGC
>JAAZAQ010000340.1 GCA_012514225.1 Clostridiales bacterium
ACGCCCGGCGGCACACCTCCTTCGCTTCCCTGGACGTGGCGCCGATGCTGGAGGACGACGGGCAGATCGAAATCAACATGGAGGACGTCCGGGTTGACACCTACCGCTCCACCGGCGCGGGCGGCCAACACGTCAACAAGACCGACTCCGCCGTTCGCATGACGCATATCCCCTCCGGCATCGTGGTTTCCTGCCAGAACGAGCGCTCCCAGGTGCAGAACAGGGAGATGTGCATGCGGATGCTGCGCGCGCGGCTGCTTGAGCTCAGGGAGCGCGAAAACGAGGAAAAGATGGCCGAAATCAAGGGTGAGATGAAGAAAATCGAGTGGGGCAGCCAAATCCGCTCCTATGTGTTCCAGCCTTATACCATGGTCAAGGACCACCGCACCGGGTTTGAGTCCGGCAACGTTGACGATGTGATGGACGGCAACCTGGATGGTTTTGTGACGGCCTACCTGAAAATGCAGTGAGCCCGAACCGGGCGGTGCTGCCGGAAGCCGGCAGGGCGCTGGCCAGGTGGCGCCGGCTCATCGCACTTGCCCTCTTTGTTTCCATGATTCTCCTGATGCCATCCCTCCTGCTGCTGGATGGCGGCCGGGCGGGGAAGCTGCTGGAAATGTTCAACCGCCACGCGCGGACGGAGGATTCCGGTATCGGTGCGGGAGAATACCCCGCCCTGGCGGAAGCCCTGTCGGGCTACCTGTCCGGACGGAGGACGGACGCGCAGGTGATGATAATCGATGGCGGCGAGGCGGCGCCCGCGTTCAAGCCGCATGAGGTCTTGCATCTGAAGGACGTCAGGTCGCTGTTCCGGCTCTCGGAAACCCTCGCCCTCTGCGCGATTGTGCCAACAGCGCTGTCGGCGGGCGCCGTTTTCCGCATCCGCCGTTATGGAAGGGGAAAGGGGCTCGTCGCCCTGGGCAAAGGCGGGCAGGCTGCTGCGCTGGCCGCCGGCGGGCTGCTGTCAATTATTTCTCTGGGGACAGTCATGGACTTCAGCGCCGCCTTCACCCTGCTCCATCGCCTGGCGTTCGCCAACGACCTGTGGCTGCTCGACCCGATGGAGGATTTGCTGCTCCAGTTGATGCCGGAGCCGTTCTTTGCCGAGTACGCCTTCCGCGCCGCGCTCAGGTTCCTGGCTGTGCTGGCCATTTTGTTTGCCGCGTTTACGGGTTTGAAGTATTTTGGAAAGAGGCTCGCCGTTGAAGAATAAGGAAACCAATGCCCATGTTCCGGATTCCCGGAAATCCGTCCGCATCCTTGGCATCGAAAGCTCCTGCGACGAGACGGCGGCATCGGTGGTCGAGAACGGCCGGGTGATTCTTTCTGACGTTGTCTACTCCCAAATCGCGCTACACGCGCCCTACGGCGGCGTGGTGCCCGAAATCGCCAGCCGCTCGCATATCGAGAAAGTGGACGCGGTCGTCACCCTGGCGCTGGAGCAGGCGGGCCTTTCGCTTTCCGGTCTGGACGCCGTAGCGGTCACCCAGGGGCCGGGGCTGGTCGGCGCGCTGCTGGTCGGCGTCAGCTACGCGAAAGGCCTGGCTTTCGCGCTGGGCAAG
>JAAZAQ010000341.1 GCA_012514225.1 Clostridiales bacterium
GCTCTTGCCCGCCGCCCAGCAGTTCCAGGTATCTTTGCCTCACGCATCCGCACAGGGTTCTGGGAACGTCGCCGGTATAGCCGCTGTCGCGGCAGGCGGCGCATTGGTACACGGGCTCCAGGTAGTCTTCCGGCAGCCCGCCTTCTTTCAGCAGCCGGGCGATTTCCGCGTTGCGCTCCAGGGTGCGCCCGACGATTCCTTCCGGGTTCTTTCCCTCGATTGCCAACCGGAGACCGCCTAAAACATCCTCCCGCCGCTGCGCGTCCAGGGCTGCGATGCGCGGGTTTTTGGCGACGGCGTCCGCCATCCGGCGCCGCTCTTCCGCCTCGTTGCGAAACCTCCGCGCGCCGCACTCCTCAAGGGCTCTTTGCAGCAGTTCATTGGCCATCCATTTCCCTCGCTTCCTTGAGCAGGTCGGGGCCCGGATAATTTTCCTCCGCGCCGACAGGCCCTTGGTCGTACTGCTGGAACGCCACTTTCCGGGGCTTCCTTTGCGCCGTTTCCGGCCTGGCCTTCGCCTTGGCGGCCGTGTCGACGCCGTCCTTTTTCCAGTTGGCCAGCACCCGCTCCATGTAGGGCAGTTTCTGGCGCGCGCCGCGCGCCTGCTCCGCCGCCTCCAGAATCAATTCCTCGCCCTGCCCGCCGTCCAGCCAGGCTTTCAGCCGCAGGAGGTCGGGCTCGCCCGGCCGGCCGTCCATCTGCAGGCGCTCGAACACCTTGAACATCATCGGCTCATAGGCCTTCAGCTCCTTGAGATGTTTGAGCACCCGGCTTTCGCTGTCCAGGCCCATCTCCTTCCAGGACAGCAGCTTGGGCTCCAGGTGCTCGAATGTGCCGTTGCGCGCGCGGACGGACTTGGCCGCCAGCAGGATCATCCCGGCGGGGAAGCGCTCCCGCAGCGCGAGGTAGGCGGGCAGGACGGAGAAGGCGCTGACGCTGAACACGCCCAGCGTTTCCAGCACTTTCTTCACCTCCGCGGCGTCCTCGCCCTCTTCCGCCAGTTGTTTCCTCACCTGTCCCGGCGCCGTTCCGGCGCCCTTGTTCTTCAGGCGCTCCAGAATCCCGTTGAGGTAGGAGAAGGAGGGGTTGCTGGCGGTGACTGTCTGCCCGCAGGCGGCCAGGATGCCCTGCTCGTCGAAGCCCCATTGCTCCGTCCACTTGCGGTAGAGGGCCAGTTCCGGCTCGGTGGGCAGGCGCCGGAGGTTGAACATGGACAGCACGGCCCGAGCGCCGGCGTGGGTCTTCTTGGAATGCCCCAGGTATTGCTCCGCCTGTTCCGGCGTCGAAATCCCTTCCTCCTTCATCATCACGGCAAGGGTCTGGGCGCTTTTGAAGGAGAAGTGGACGCCGCGGGTATCGGCGAAGTGGTTGAGCAGCATCAGCACGACTTCCTGCGTCAGCCCCAGCTCCTGCACCCATTCGAAGGCCAGCGCGACGTCGTTGGGGCGCAGCTTGCGCCGCTCTCCGAACTGCGCGTACACGGCTTCGGAGAACTCGATATAGGCGCGGTCTCCGGACATCCCGTCCTGCCCCGTCAGCATGCGCTGGCCCAGATGGTGGAAGACGTAGGTTGGCGGATTGTCGCTCACCCGCTCCACCAGCCTTCTGCGCTCCCAGTAGCGAAGCGCCGAAAGCACCTGGCCTTCCTCCAGGTTCAGCTCTGCCGCCATTTCCCGCACGCCAAACGCGCCGTCCGCCTGCCCGGAATGGTACAGCCCGCTGAGATACACCTTGATCTGGCTGCCGTCGGCATAGGGCAGGTACTCGGTGATGAAGAGGTTCTCCACCGCCGTTACGCCAAAGACCCGCGCCTGCCCGTCAAGCCGGAACATCGCCCTGGTTTCCTTCCGTTTCTGCGTCGTTGGCGGCCTGGCTGGCCGCGGGAGGGGCCAGCGCCATCACGTACGGCTCTCCCGTCGTTTCAATGCGCTTCGTTTCCGCTGCCGGACTTGCCTCTACCCCGCCGGTTTCGGCCGCTTTTTCTTCCTGCGCGCGCTTTGCTTCCGCCTTGTTGTGGTAATGCCGGTATATCAGCGCGCCGACGAGCGAAATTGCCATCGTGATGACGAAAACGATGACCGCCAGGCGGTATTCCTGCTGCCCGAGCATGCTGCCGCCCAGGGTGGAGGAAAGCACGGAGGGGATGCGGGCCAGGCTGGTAATCGCCAGGTACTTCCCCAGGTGGATGGGCACCAGGCCGGACACGTAGGTCAGCACGTCCTTGGGCGTGCCCGGAATCAGGAACATGATGAAAACCGCGGCGTCCCGCTTGCGCGGGTCGCTCAGGTAGCGGACGTTCTCAATCTGCTTGTCTGTAAAAAACAGCCGGACAAACTGCCGCCCGAAACGGCGCACCGCCAGGATGATGATGACGCTGCCCAGCGCGGCGCCCAGCAGGCACAGCGCGGCGCCGCCCCAGGCGCCGAAGATGAACCCGGCGCCGATTTCGATGGGCTCGCCCGGAATCAGGGCGATGACGACCTGCAGCGCCATGATGCCCACCATCAGCGGATACTTCAGGAAACCGCGCTCCTGCATCCATTGCCGGAAGCTGGTCTTGTTCTTGATGGCGTTGAGCAGCGGGCCGCCGACCCAGAAAGTGAGCCCGACGATCAGCAATACGACGACCGCCAGGATGGCAACGCCGACAATCCGCTTTTTTTTCAGCAGTTCTTTTTCTTCGTCTGTCGTTGGACGCACGTCCATCATCCGGTCTGCGCCTCCTTCCGGTAGGGCTGGGTCTTCAGCGCCTCCTCGACGCTGCGCGCGATCTCATTTTCCAGGGGCACGGGCGCGCCGCTCCCGCCCAGCCCGACGTGCAAAAAAAACTCGACGGTCCCCGCGTTGCCGGTCACCGGGCTTTCGCAGAGCCCGCGGACCCGTACGCCTTCAAGGGCGTTGAGGTAGCCGGTCAGCCCCGTGAGCATCGGTTCATAAGCGTCCGGGGGGAGATTGCCGCTGCGCCGCGCCTGCGCGTCGTCCACCTCGAACAGCGGCTTGACCAGCGCGACGACTTCGCCCCGCCCGCGCAGGATTTCCCGGTACAGCGGAATCGCCTTCCGGAGGGACAGATAGCTCAGGTCGCAGCATCCCAGGCTGGGCACGGGCTCCAGCTTCAGCAGCGCGGGGGAGGCGATGTTGGTGCGTTCCAGGTTCACCACCCGCCCGTCCTGCCGCAGCGACCCGCGCAGCTGGCCGTATCCGACGTCCACCGCGTACACGCGCTGCGCGCCGTGGCGCAGCAGGCAGTCGGTGAACCCGCCGGTGGAGGCGCCGGCGTCCAGGCAGACCCGGCCCTGTACGGAAACGCCGAAGCGCGCCAGCGCGCCTTCCAGTTTCAGCCCGCCCTTGGCGGCGTAGGGGAGGGGCGGCCGCCGCAGGCGCACCTTGTCCTTCGCCCCTA
>JAAZAQ010000040.1 GCA_012514225.1 Clostridiales bacterium
GCAGGCGTTGCCGTGGCTGAGCGGCGTCAGGCTTTCCACCAGGATGCGGCGGACGGCGGGGCCCGAGAACCCCGGCGGCGTCCCGCACAGCGCGCGGCCGGTCACGTTGGGGTCCATGCCGGTGCCGGACAGGTCCTTGCCGAAGCGCCGGACGATGAGCAGGTCGATTTCCGGCAGCAGGATGCCGGGCATGTGCGCCTGCGCCAGGGCGAGCAGCCCCGGCTCCTCCTGAAGGATGCGCTCCGCCGGGATTGCGCGCAGCAGCAGGGTCTTGTCATAGGCGTTTTCCACCACCGCAACGCCAAAGCCGACCCGTGCGTGTTCGATGACGAAGGCCGCCGCTTCGGGAATCAGGGCGGGGAAGGCCTCAAACCCCCGCCTGTGCAGCGCGGCGCACCCGACATGGTTCCCCAGGCCTACCGAAAGCATCTTGCACAGCCCGCTCCCGACCGGCCCCCAGAAGTCCGTGTGCGGCTTGACGCGGTTGACGGGCACGATAAGGTCGGCGGCATGGGCCAAGGCGTCGATATGGACCGGTACGCCGGAGGCGGTCCGCCCCAGCGGGACGACATCCATGGAGGAGCGGATTTCCATGTCCACGCCGCCCGGCGTGACGCCGTAGCCCGCCAGCACCGCCGCCTGGCCTTCGGCTGTCGCGCCCCCGTGGCTACCCATCGCCGGCACGACAAAAGGCAGGGCGCCCCGCTCCCGGATGCGCTCCCCCAGCGCGCGCACCAGCGCCGCCAGCCCGCGGATGCCCCGGCTGCCCACCGCCAGGGCGACCTCCATCCCCGGCTTCACCCGCACCAGCACGCCGCTGCGGTCCAATTCGGCATGCAGCGCGCCTGCCGCGTCGTCCAGGCAGGTGTCGTCAAACCGCTGCCGGACGCGGTAAAGCCGGGGCATCTCCAAACGTCCGGGCGCCTGCGCCATCATCGGGCCTCCTTTCCGGAACTGCCGGGTTTCTCCCGGTTAAAACCGCGGCCTGGAATCCAACCCTTCATTGAAATCGTTCGCCGCCAAACGAGAAAAGCGAAGGGTTTCCCGCTTCGCTTCCCGGCCGGGTGGAACCCGTTCAGATTTCGATTTCGCCTTCCCGGTACTTCTCCAGGTAGTTGATGCAGTATTCGTCCAGGCCCAGCAGCGCCTCGGCGGCGTAGACGAAAGACATCAGCTTCTTGTCCAGGGGGTCGAGGATGGCGCCGTCCATCCCCGCGGCCATCGCCGCCACCAGCAGGGTCTGGTTGACGAGCTTGCGGGCGGGCAGGCCGAAGGAGACGTTGCTCAGCCCGCAGGCGATATGCGCCTCGGGGTAATTCGTCTTGATTCTGCGGATGGTCTCGATGGCGACCACGCCGTAATGCGAGCCGGTACCCACGGGGCGGATCATGGGATCGAGGTAGATGTCGTCCAGGGCGAAGCCTTCCTTTGTCAGCTTGCCCACCAGGCTGTCGGCCACGCGCATCCGGTCCTCCACGGTTTCCGGCATGCCCCGGTCGTCCATGCACAGCCCGATGATGCCGGTGTTGTACCGCTGGGCGAGGGGCAGGATGGCGTTGTAGCGCTCCTTCTCGTCGGTGATGGAGTTGATGATGGGCTTGGGGTTGCGGTTGGCCTTCAGGCCCGCCTCGATGGCCTTGGGGCTGGGCGAGTCGACGGAGAAGGGGGCCTTCGTGACCTCCTGGATGGTGTTGACCAGCCAGGCCACCCGCTCCGGCTCGTCGTCGATGAACATGCCGGCGTTGACGTCCACGTAGGTCGCCCCCGCCGCGACCTGCCGGACCGCCAGGTCACGGATGGCCTCGGCGTCGTAGCTCTCCATTGCCGGGCGGATGGACTTGAGCGTGCTGTTGATTTTTTCCCCGATGATGATCATGCTGCCCCTCCTGCGAATAATCGGCCGGACCTTGCGTTATACCTTGTCGATTTCCTTGATGATTTCCGGGATGACCTCGAACAGGTCGCCCACGATGGCGATGTCAGCCAGCTGCATCATGGGCGTGTTGGGGTTCTTGTCAATGGCGATGATGGTGTCGCTGGACTGCATGCCCACCAGGTGCTGGATCTGGCCGGAGATGCCGCAGGCGATGTACACCCGGGTCTGCACCGTCTGCCCGGTCTGCCCGATCTGGTGGGCGTAGGAAATCCAGCCGGAGTCGATGGCGGCGCGGCTGGCGCCTACGGCCGCGCCCACCTTGTTGGCGAAGGCGCGCAGCAGGTCGAAGCCCTTGGGCCCTTTCACCCCGCGGCCGCCGGACACGATGATCTGCGCGTGCCCCAGGTTGACCACAGTTTCCTTGTCCTGGAAGGTTTCCACGATGCGCTTGGTCTTCTTCGCGTCCGTATCCAGCAGCTCCTCGCGGATGACCTCGCCCTTGCGGCCGCTGTCCGGCGCCAGCGCCTTCATGACGCGGGGGCGCACGGTGGCCAGCTGCGGCCGGTGGCTGGAGCAGCGGATGGTGGCCAGGATGTTGCCGCCGAAGGCCGGGCGGGTCTGCAGCAGGTCGCCGTTTTCCGGGTCGATGCCCAGCTGGGTGCAGTCCGCCGTGAGGCCGCAGTTGGCCTTGACCGCGACCCGGGGCATCAGCGCGCGCCCCCGCGCGGTGGCGGCGCCCAGCAGCACGTCGGGCTTGTACTTGCGCATCAGCCGCTCCAGCACGCCGGCCTCCCACTCGTCGGAAAAGCCGGCCAGCCGCGGGTCGTCCACCAGCAGCACCTTGTCGGCGCCGTAGGCGAACAGGCTGTCAGCCTGCCCGGCCGTGCCCGCGCCCAGCAGCACCGCCCACACTTCGCTTCCCTTGGCGTCCGCCAGCGCGCGCGAGGCGCCGATGAGCTCGTAGGTCACCGGCTGGACCTGGCCGGAGAGCACCTCCGCCAGCGCCCAGACGTTCCTGTACTCCGCTTTTTGGCTTGGGTCCGTCAGGATCATCCCTTCGTCCTCCCTTACAGTATGCCGCGGGTGCGCAGGTCCTTGACCAGTTCCCTGACGCTTTCCGCGGGGGTGCCCTCGAGCACGCGGGTCACGGTGTTGCGCGGCGGGGGCGGCGCGGTCTTCACCACCCGGGTGGGCGAGCCGTCCAGGCCGATTTTCTCCAGCTCCGCGCCGATGTCCGCCGGTTTCCACACCGGGATTTCCTCCCGCAGCGCCGCCAGGGAGCCCTTCAGCGTGGGCACCCGGGGGCGGTTGATGTCCTTGAGCACGGTGAGCACGGCGGGGAAGTCCACCTCGCACACGTCGTAGCCGTCCTCGTTCATGCGGCGGACGCGGATGCCTGTCTCGCTCGCGTCCTCCACCTTGAGCACGTAGGTCGCCTGCACCCAGTCCAAGTGCGCCGCGATGCCGGGGCCGACCTGCGCCGTGTCCCCGTCCACCGCCTGCTTGCCGCAGATGACCAGGTCCACGCCGCCGATTTTCTCGACGGCCTTGGCCAGCGCGTAGCTGGTCGCCCAGGTGTCCGAGCCGCCGAAGGCCCGGTCCGAGAGCAGGACGGCGCGGTCCGCGCCCACGGAAATCGCTTCCCGGAGGCTGTGGGCGGCCTTTTCCGGCCCCATGGACAGCACGATGACCTCGCCCCCGAAGCGGTTGCGCAGCTGCACCGCCTCCTCCACCGCGTAGGTGTCGAAGGGGTTGAGCACGGCCTTCATGCCCTCCCGGATAATCCGTTTGGTTTCCGGGTCGATTTTCGCGTCGCTGGACGCGGGAACCTGCTTGATGCAAACGACGATTTTCATACGGGTCTCCTCACGTTTTCTGCGGGCCGGCCGCCCTTAGGCCCAGGTGTCATGAAGCAGGTGGTACTGCGTCTTGAACCCCAGCAGGGACAGGTAGACGCCGCAATTCGGATAAAGCCGGTGCAGCGACTTCAGGGTTTCGATGGGGTCGAAAGCCGTGTCCTCCGGGATTTCGTAGCCGACGGCTTCCGACAGCAGGGAAATCCGCTTGCTCATCCAGGCCTCCACGAAGACCGTCAGGCCCGGGAAGCGCTTCAGCATCTCGTCCACGACCGCGTTTTGCTCGATGATGGGCTGGGTGATGACGAAAGTCGCCCCGGCCTTCAGCTTGCGCTCCAGCTTCTCGAACTCGTGCTCCGCCGGCTCGTAGGGGTTGAAAGCCGCGCCGATCTCGAACACACCGGGGTATTCCCGGTGGATGTACTCGATCAGCTCCACCGCCGTCACGGCTTCGACCACGCCCGCAAACCCCAGGTCGTCCGGCTGCAGCTTGGGCAGGCGGTCGGAGCCGTCCCCGCTGACCACCAGCAGGTAGCGGATGCCCATGTCCCGGCAGGCGTCCAGGATTTCATGCAGGTTTCCCTTTGTGTGGAAGGTGTTCAGGTGAATCATCACCTGCTCCGGGATGACCCGCAGGCCCAGCTCCTGGATGGTTTCATGCCCCTGGAAGGCCATCAGGCCCATCGCGTTGTCAGTGATGCCCACGACGTAGCCGCTGTCCATCACGCGGTCGTACTTCTGCCGGAACAGCTCCAGGTCTTCCAGCAGCTTTTCCGTGTCCTGCTTGGGCGGCCCCAGTTCGACCTGGTACAGCTTCTTCCCGATATGTTCCTTCATGCCCGTTTCCCTTCTATGGTCTTTACCCGCGGCCTCCGCGAAAAAAGCCCGACGGTGGGGATTATAGGATACCGGGGCGCGGCTTGCAACCCAAATCGCGCTTTCCGTCTGAAAATATGAGGGCGCCAGCCGTGGATTCCCCGTCCCCCGCCCCGGTGTTGGCATTTGGGCGGCGGAGGGGCTATAATGGGCAAAGCATGCGGGCACCGGCTTCGCCCCGCGAAAGAAACGCCGTTTGTTCCTTTCGCCCGGGATTGGCAGGTCCGGCGCCCCGGAACACCCCAAAGGAGATGAATCGATGAGCATCCAGGAACAAACCGTCAACGCCCTGCGCATCCTTTCCGCGGAAATGGTGCAGAAGGCCAACAGCGGCCATCCCGGCGCACCCATGGGCATGGCGCCGATGGCCTATGCCGTATGGCTGAAAACCATGAAGCACGACCCGGGCAAACCCGACTGGCCCAACCGGGACCGCTTCGTCCTCTCCAACGGCCACGCCAGCGCGCTGCTGTACTCCCTGCTGCATATCGGCGGCTATGACCTGCCGATGGAGCAAATCCGGCAGTTCCGCCAGTGGCAGTCGCTGACCCCGGGCCATCCGGAGCACGGGCTGACCCCGGGCGTGGAAACCACCACCGGCCCCCTGGGCCAGGGCTTCTCCAACGCCGTGGGCTTCGCCATCGCCGAGTGCATGCTGGCGGCCAAGTTCAACCGCCCCGGCTTCGACCTGGTGGACCACCGCAGCTACGTCTTCGCGGGCGACGGCTGCATGATGGAGGGCATCGCCAGCGAGGCGGCCTCCCTGGCAGGCACGCTGAAGCTGAACAAGCTGACCGTCCTGTACGACGACAATGAAATCAGCATCGAGGGCGACACGGACCTGGCCTTCCGCGAGGATGTGGGCAAGCGCTTCGAGGCCTATGGCTGGAAGGTCTTGCGCGTCAAGGACGGCAACGACTACCGCCAGGTACTGGAAGCCCTGGAGCAATCGAAGGATTCCGACCGGCCCACGCTCATCGTCTGCCCCACCGTCATCGGCTACGGCAGCAAGGCCAAGCAGGGCACGGCCGGCGCGCACGGGGAGCCCCTGGGCGCGGACAACCTGGCCCAGGCCCGGGAAGCCCTGGGCGTGACCGGCGACGCCTTCCACGTGGACGGCGCGGTCTATGCGCACGCGGCGGAATGCCTGCAAAAGGGCAAGGACGCCCGGCGAAACTGGGAGAAGCTGTTCAAGAAGTATGAAAAAGCCCATCCGGAGCTCGCCGCCGAATGGAAGCAGTGGCACAGCCCGCTGTCCCTGAAAGACTTGCTGGCGGAGGAAGGCCTGAAGCCCGGCAAGGAAAAGGCGGAAGCCACCCGCGCCAGCTCCGGCGACGCCATCGGCAAGCTGGCCCGGCTGATTCCCAACCTGGTGGGCGGCTCCGCCGACCTGGCGCCGTCCAACAAGTCCTATATCGCCGGCGGCGGCGACTTCAGCGCCGAGAACCGCGCGGGGCGCAACCTGCGCTTCGGCGTCCGGGAGCACGCGATGGCCGCCATCAGCAACGGCATCGCCCTGCACGGCGGCCTGCGCGTCTTCTGCGCCACCTTCTTCGTGTTCTCCGACTATATGAAGGCCGCGATGCGCCTGTCCGCCATCATGGAGCTGCCCGTCGTTTACGTCCTCACCCATGACTCCATCGGCGTGGGCGAGGACGGCGCCACCCACCAGCCCGTGGAACACCTGGCGGCCCTCCGGGCCACGCCGGGGATGCGCGTGATGCGCCCCTGCGATGCCAACGAAACCATGGACGCCTGGCTGTCCGCGCTGACCCACAAGGGGCCCACCAGCCTGGTGCTCACCCGGCAGAACCTGCCCCAGTTCAAGGAAACGGCCGGGATGGCCTCAAAGGGCGCCTATCTGCTGCGCCCGGCGCAAAAGGCCAGGCCCGACCTCATCCTGATGGGCTCGGGCAGCGAGGTGGGCCTGCTGGCGGATGCGCAGGCGGCGCTGCGGGAGAAGGGCGTCGACGCCTCCCTCGTCTCCGTGCCCTGCATGGAGCTCTTCCTGGCGCAGCCGAAGGCCTACCAGAACAAAGTGATGCCCCGCGGGGTCCGCCGCCGCCTGGCCGCGGAGGCCGGCGCCACCATGCCCTGGTACCGCTTCACGGGCCTGGGCGGCAAGGTGCTGGGCATCGACCATTTCGGCACCTCCGCCCCCGCCGAACGGATTTTCCGGGAATACGGCTTCACGGCGGAGAACGTGGTGAAGCTGGCGGAGGCGCTCGTCAGGTAAGGAACGCGCGGGATACGAGAGGCGCGGGAGCGAGTCCCGCGCCTTTTGAATACCAAAAAAACCCCGGAGGGGAAGCAGCCTTACGTTTACAACCGGCTCGCCCGGCTGCGATTGAGCGCAGCTCCGGTAACCAGGCTGCAAAGGAAGGCTAAGCCTTTCCCTCCGGGGCAGGATTCTTCGCCATCCAAACGTTTAGCCGTCTGGCCATCGCGCAAATGAGGCGTCCGCCATGAAGCCAGCCCGGGAAAACGTAGGCGCAAAGCCATTTGTTTAGCGGCCGCGGTTCCGGGTACGTAGAAAGCGGATTCAGTAAAGGGCATTTGATCAGAAAGCCCGCGGGTGATTCCGCACTGAGTCAAGGAAAGGCCCAATCCACCTAACCGGGAGGCCGGTTGCCCGTATCGGCTTCATCGCATGACCGAGAACGGTA
>JAAZAQ010000342.1 GCA_012514225.1 Clostridiales bacterium
GAAGGGAGCGTCCCGCCACCCCGGACGACATGCGCACCGAATTCCAGCGGGACCGGGACCGGGTCATCCATTCCAAGGGATTCCGGCGCCTTCAGTTCAAGACGCAGGTTTTCCTGGCCCCGGAGGGCGACCATTACAGAACCCGCCTGACCCACACGCTGGAAGTCGCGCAGATCGCGCGGACCATCTCCCGGAGTTTGCGGCTCAACGAAGACCTGACGGAGGCCGTCGCCCTGGCGCACGACCTGGGACATACGCCGTTCGGCCACATCGGCGAGCGGACCTTGAACGCGCTGAACCCCGGCGGTTTCAAGCACTATGAGCAAAGCCTGCGCATGGTGGAGAAACTGGACGGCCGCGGCGGGCTGAACCTGACCTGGGAGGTCCGCAACGGTATCGGCAACCATTCCGGCTCCCTGCAGGCGTCCAGCCTGGAAGGCAGGGTGGTCGCCAGGTCGGACCGCATCGCCTACATCAACCACGACATCGACGACGCGCTCCGCGCCGGCATCATCCGCCCTGAGGACCTCCCGAAGGAAGCGCTCAGCGTGCTGGGAGAAACGCATGGAGAGCGCATCAATACGATGATTGGCGACCTGCTGACGCATTCGGCGGGTCAGCCCGAGATTCTGTCCGGACCCGAAGTGCAGCGGGCGACGGACATGATGCGCGCCTTTCTTTTCGAGCGCGTTTACCAGGACGACTGGCGCAGCGACGAAGAAAAGAAGTGCGACTTTATCCTGACCCGGCTTTTTGAGCATTATTCGGACGCGCCCGATGAAATGCCGGAGGAATTCAGGAAGGTCGCCCGGGAGGAAGGGGTCGGCCGGGCGGTGACCGACTTTATCGCCTCCATGACGGACCGGTATGCGATGCGGCTCTTCCGCCAACTGTTCATGCCGGAGGTTTTCTCCATCCTCTGATTTCGCTGAAAGGCGGTGACGCGCCGTGGCCCCCCGTTTCCCGCAATCCTGGGTGGACCAGGTGTACGCCGCTTCCAGAATCGTGGACCTGGCCGGCGCGTATCTCCCCCTGCAGAAAAAGGGGCGGCGTTATTGGGGCCTTTGCCCGTTCCACAATGAGAAAACAGCCTCCTTCTCCGTCAATCCCGAATTGAACCTCTATTACTGCTTCGGCTGCAAGGCCAGCGGGAACATCGCCCAGTTTGCCATGGAAATGGAAAAGCTGACCTACCCGGAGGCGCTGCTCCATCTGGCCAAGCAGTTCAACGTGCCCCCGCCGCCCGTCCTGGTGGAAGACCCGGAGGAAGAGCGCAGAAGGAGCCAGCGGGAGCGGCTGGTCGAAGCAACGCGGGAGGCGGCGCAGTTTTACCATGACCAGCTCTGGCTGCCCGACGGCGGCAAGGCGCTGGACTACCTGCACGGTCGAGGCCTGGACGACGCGGTCATCCGGCGGTTCGGCATCGGCTACAGCCCCGATGAATGGGATGCCCTGATGGGGCACCTGAGCGGGAAAGGCTTCACCCTGCAGGAACAGCAGCTGGCTGCCCTGGTGACGGTCAAGGAGAGCAGCCGCTACGACACCTTCCGCGACCGCGTCATGTTTCCCATCATCAGCCGCTACGGTCAGCCCATCGGTTTTGGCGCCCGCGCGCTGGGCGACGCGCAGCCCAAATACCTCAACACCGCAGACAGCCTGATTTTCAACAAGCGCCACACGCTTTACGGCGTCAACCAGCTCAAGCGGCAGCGCAACCTGGAGCAGCTGCTGCTGGTCGAAGGGTACATGGACGTCGTGGCTTTGTCCCAAAGCGGAATCCAAAACGCTGTCGCTACCCTGGGTACCTCCCTGACCGTCGAGCAGGCCCGGATGATGAAGGGGTACGCGCCGGAAGTCTGGATCGCCTACGACGGGGATGAGCCGGGGCAGACGGCAGCGCTGCGTGCGCTGAACCTGTTCGACCAGGAAGGGATTCCCGCGAAGGTGCTTCACTTCCCCGAGGGGGAGGACCCGGACGAGCTCATCAGGCGGCATGGCGCGGAGGCCTTCAGGGCGGTGCGTCCGATGCCCGGCATGGCGTTCCGGCTCAGGCGGCTGGAGCTCCAGCATGACATGGGCCGGGACGAGGACAAGCGCGAGTTTGCCAAGCAGGCCTGCGGCATGCTCCGCTCCCTGCGGGAACCGGTTGAAGTGGATTACTATTTGGGTAGAATCCATCTGAAGACCGGCATCCCCAAGGACGTTCTGGCTGCGCAGATGCGCAGCGGGAAGCGCCCGGAGCCGGAAATCCCGGACCAGGGAACCGCCCGCAGGCAAAACCGTCAGGAAGACGGCCGCAGCCCGGACCAGTCGGAGTTCATCCTGGCGGCTTTGATTGTCAGCGGCCTTTTGCCCAAAGACTTCGCGCTGGAGAGCGACTTCGAGGACGAACGGCTCCGGCGTGTCGTCGCAGCGTCCCTCCAGGGCAAAAGCCCTTCCGCCATCCTGGAGGAAGCGGAGGACGAGCAGGAGCGCTCCTTTCTGGGGGACTTGTTCAACCGCCTGCCGGACCAGGAAAAGGAGGACGCCCTCAGCGCCGCGGAGGATTGCCTGCGCGTGCTTAGGGTCAACAAGCTCAACGCCCGCATCCAGAAGCTGAGCGAGGAAGCTGTTTCCCAGGAAGGCGAACAAAGAGCCCTGACCCTCCGATTGATCCGCGAGCTTCAAAACGAAATGAACCGGCAGAACCGTCACCTTGCCTGAGAAGAAAGGAAGTGCGCTCTTGGACGCCAAGATAAACGCCAAACAGCAGAACAAACTGGATGAATTCTATGAAATGGCCAAATCGAAAGGTGTGATTTCCACGGAGGAAGTCGTCAGCACCCTGTCCAACCTGGACATCGAGGCGGAGCAGTTTGAAAACGTGCTGGACACGCTGGAAGGCATGGGCGTGCAGGTCGTCAAGGACGGCGACCTGGAACGCGAGGAGCGCAAGGAGGAAGAGCCGGAGGAGGAAATCGACCTGTCCGTGCCGGAGGCTGTCAACATCGACGACCCCGTCCGGATGTACCTGAAGGAAATCGGGAAGGTTCCCCTCCTGACCGCTGAGGAGGAGGTTTCGCTCGCCCAGCGGATGGAAGCGGGGGACGAGGAGGCCAAGCACCAGCTGGCGGAAGCGAACCTGCGACTGGTGGTGTCCATCGCCAAGCGCTACGTCGGCCGCGGCATGCTGTTTTTAGACCTGATCCAGGAGGGCAACCTGGGGCTCATCAAGGCGGTGGAGAAATTCGATTTCCGCAAGGGCTTCAAGTTCTCCACCTATGCCACCTGGTGGATTCGCCAGGCCATCACCCGCGCCATCGCCGACCAGGCGCGCACCATCCGCATCCCGGTTCACATGGTCGAGACCATCAACAAGCTCATCCGCATCTCCCGCCAGCTTCTCCAGGAGCTGGGACGTGAGCCGACCCCGGAGGAAATCGCCAGGGCGATGGGCATCACGGAGGCCAAGGTCCGCGAAATCATCAAGATTGCGCAGGAACCCGTTTCGCTGGAAACGCCCATCGGGGAGGAGGAGGACAGCCATCTGGGGGATTTCATCCAGGACGAGGACGCGCCAGCGCCGGCGGACGCGGCATCCAACGCCCTGATGAAAGAGCTGCTCTGGGACGTGCTCGATTCCCTGACGCCCCGGGAAGCCAAGGTGCTCCGACTGCGCTTTGGCCTGGACGACGGCAACCCGCGCACTTTGGAAGAGGTGGGCAAGGAGTTCCAGGTCACCCGGGAGCGCATTCGCCAGATTGAGGCCAAAGCGCTCCGCAAGCTCCGCCACCCCAGCCGCAGCAAAAAACTCAAGGACTTCCTCGATTGACGGAGTACGCCCCGGTTCCGCCCACCCGGCTGGACCCCCGCTTGCGCTGTGTGGCGAGGCAGGTTCCCGTATGCGGCCTCGCGGCCGACATCGGCGCGGACCATGGGCGGCTGTCCTGCTACCTGCTGCAAAGCGGCCGCTGCCAGCGGATGATTGTCAGCGACCTGAGCCCGGAGTCCCGCAGGAAGGCGCGGGACTTGTTTTTATCCGCCGGCGTGCTGGACCGCGTGACGCTCAGTGAAAAGGACGGCCTGCTTGCCCTGGAGGGCAGGCCGGAAGCCGTGATCGTTTCCGGGATGGGGGGAAGGCTGATTGCCCGGATTCTGCGCCAGGACGTGGATTTGCAGGGCGCGCGGCTGGTGCTCGGCGCGCAGAGCGAATGGCCGCTGGTCCGGGACGC
>JAAZAQ010000343.1 GCA_012514225.1 Clostridiales bacterium
ATACCCGCGCCAGCATCCTGCTGAAGCCCACCCAGATGCCGGAGGGGATGGAGGAGTTCCAGATCCTGTACGCCAACGAGGACAGCCTCGAGAAGCTGGGCATCTCTGAAATCGGGGAGGTCATGCTGCGTTTCGCCCTGGACAACCGGGAGCGCGCGGGGCAGGCCGGCCGGTACAGCATGGAAAAACTGCTGCCACAGATTCACATCCCCCTGACCGGGATAGGGGCGTTCGAGCAAACCCTGGACACCGCGGGGCGTATGCTTTACGAGGGGGAAGGCGTCGAGGCCGTGCTGCTGGACAGCGACCCCGCGCGGCGCACCCTGTACCTGCACAACGCGACGCCAAACACGCTGCGGCTGGACAGTTTCGGCCGGGTCACGGTCGACGGCCACGCCTACGCGGAGAACATGCCCTTAAGCGCCGTCCTGTCCCCCGGCGCGTCCGCATACGTCCGGCTGTTCTCCTACCTGCCCGGCGTGGAGCCGCAAGGCCGGGAATTGTCCTTCGCCATCAACGCGATGGACGCGGATTACAACAGGTTGCTGTGGCAGTCTGAAGAAATAACCCTGGCACTCACCCCATAAAACATGAAGGAGTAAGCCCAATGAAAAAGACCCTTGCCCTGCTCTTCGCCCTGGTGGTGCTGGCCGTCCCGGCCCTGTACGCCCTTTCCGAAATCCCGGAAGAAACGGAGGCCGTCCTGGATTTTCCGCCGCCCATCGGGGTGAAGGAACACCTGCTGGACGGCCCCAGCCGCAGCGACTTGCCCGCGACGGAACACAAGGTCACCGTGGCGGAGGATGGTACCTTTACCATCACCGTCAGCAGCGCGACCTTTTCCGTGCAGCTGCCTTTCGGCTACAGGGGCTTCACCCAGGACCTGCTGGCCCAGCTGGATGACTACCTGAACACCTTCAAAGACCCGCGCAATATCGTCGAGCAGCTGATTCTCATGGAAATCGCCCTGCTGGTCGCGGACCTGAACACCGGTGACGAACTGCAAGTCCTGGTTGTTTCGGACGGGCTGAGCGAGCTGCTGGTGGACACCGGGCCGGAGGAGGTGTTCAAAGCCTTCGCGGACCGGTACCTCGTTTCCGTGCCGGAAGGCTCGCAGCGGGAAGCCGTCGTCATCAACGGCCGCGGTTACCTCAAGAGCACCGAAACCCTCAGCGAGGACAGTTCGGCCTTGGCCTACCTGACCGTTTACGGGGGGCACAAGTTCCTCTTCCGCACCTACGGGGACGGGGAGGGGGTCGGCGAGGCCGAAGCGGACGCGCTGCTGGAATTGATCGAGGCGATGAAATACCTCTGATGCGAAACGATTGAGTTTCGTATCATACCCCGGAAAACCAGGCCGCCGCCCGAACCGGGGCGGCGGCTTCTCATATTCATCCTGCATACTGCCCGGCTGCGCCGGCACGGGCTTGCCTCGGGCAACGTTCAGGCGCCGCCGCGCTCGCTTGTTTCCGGCGGCGCGGCCGGGGCTTTGGGGACCGCGAGGTATAGAAGGACGGCGCCGATGGTGTTGCCCAGGATGGCGGCCAGCAGGAAGGGCAGGGTCTGCCAGCGGAAACCGCCGCCCTGGCCCAGGGCGGCGCTGAAATAGAAGGCGTCCGCGATGCTGTTCTCAAACCCCGCCACGATGAAGGCGGTCACGCCCAGCAGCACGCCCACGGGCTTGCCGGACTGCAGCGCCTTCCAGCTGAACGCGCCGGTGAACAGAATCATCCCGCAGAGGGTTCCCCGCGCGAGGGTGGACAGGAAGGGCTGGGCCAGCTTGGCTTCCTGCAGCGCGACGACCTTGCTGGGAATCGCCAGGCCGAAGACCAGGCCGCAAGCCACCGCGCCCAGCAAATTGCCCAAAAGGAGCGCGGGCAGGGGTTTCGCCTCCCGCGGCCCGCCGAACAGGGCGGGGGCGCAGCGGCCCGCGTACAGCGGCAGCCCCAGCGCCAAACAGGCGAACATGCCGATGGAGAACAGCAGGCTGCCCACCGCCTTGTCCGCCGCGCCCAGAAAGGCGGCGCCCCCGATGCCGGTCATGACCCCCGCCATCACGGCGCTGTAAAAAAGACCCATGCCTTCCTCCGCCTGCGTTTTTCCTGTTTTTCCATAGCGAGTATATCACAACCGACGCGCGGGTCAAGCGTTCTTGACAGGCCGGCAAGGCGCGCATAGCATGGACGCAGAAAAACGGGGGTGTGACGCTCATGAGGGAAACGAGGCCCGGCCTGTTGACCCTGTTCCTGTCGGTGTTCAAGATCAGCGCCTTCACTTTCGGCGGCGGCTACGTCATCGTCCCGCTGATGCGCAGGCGGTTTTCGGAGGAGCTGAAGTGGGTGGCGCCGGAGGAGATGATGGACATGATCGCCATCGGTCAGTCCGCGCCGGGCCCCATCGCGGTGAACACCTCCATCCTTCTGGGCTATCGCCTGATGGGGCTGAAGGGCGCGCTGGTGTCCGTCCTGGGGACCGCCCTGCCGCCGCTGATTGTGCTGACGGTGGTTTCGATGTTTTACGACGCCTTCAGGGAGAGCGCCTGGGTGGCGGCGCTGCTCAACGCCATGCGCGCCGGGGTGGCCGCCGTCATCGCGGACGTGGTATGGACCCTGGCCGGGGGCGTGTTCAGGAAACGGCGCGCGCTGCCCGTCGCCCTGATGGTCGCGGCCTTTCTGGCCGTCTGGGCGTTCAAGGTCAGCGTCGTCCTTGTGCTGCTGGCCTGCGGGCTGGCCGGTTTCCTGGACGCCTGGCTGCGCGCCCGGCGCGGCGGGAAGGAGGGGGCGGCATGAGCCTGCTGGCCACGCTGTTCGTCTCCTTCTTCCAGGTCGGGCTGTTCGCCTTCGGCGGCGGGCTGGCCGCGCTGCCCCTCATCCGCGAGCAGGTGGTGGTTATCCACCCCTGGCTGACGATGGGCGCTTTCAGCGACCTGGTGACCATCGCGGAGATGACCCCGGGGCCCATCGCGCTCAACGCCGCCACCTTCGTGGGCAACCGGGTGGCCGGCGTCCCCGGCGCCCTGGTCGCGACCCTGGGCTGCATTACGCCCAGCCTCATCATCGTGCTGCTGCTGGCGCGGCTGTACGCCGCCTGGCGCGACAAGGCTGCCTTCCAGGGCGTGCTGGCGGGGCTGCGGCCGGCGACCGTCGCGCTGATCGCCGCGGCCGGCCTGTCCATCTTTATCCTGGCGATGTTCGGGGAAGGCGGCGTTTCCCTGGCCGGGCTGGACTGGGTGTCCCTCGCCTGCTTCGCGCTGGGGTTGATGGCGCTGCGAATCTGGAAGGCCAGCCCCATCCTGGTCATCTTCGCCTGCGGCGCGGTCGGCGCCGCGGTGAAGCTGGCGTTCGGGATATAGGGGGACTATTGATGAATCCGGAAACGCGGTGGCTGGCCGGGGAGATTGACGCGGCCGCGGAAACGCCCGCCCTGCGCCGGCTGGCCGCCTATGAGCGCCTGCACAGGGACGTGCTGGGGGAACTGGAGGAGGCGGAGGCGCGGCTTTCGGCCTTGCGGAAGGAAGGCCGGGAAAAATCCGCGACCTTCCGGCAGACCCTGGGGCAGAAGCTGCTGCTGGCGCAGTTCGCCCAGCGCCTTTCACAGTGCCTGAAGGACGGCCATGGAAAATAAGAGCCAAAGAAGCATGCGCCTCTTCATCGCGGCCGGCCTGCCCGGAGCGCTCCGGGAGGAACTGGCGGCGGCGCAGGGCGCCCTGGCCGCGCAGGCCGTTCGCCTCCGGCCCACCCGCGCGGAGCAGCTCCACCTGACGCTGCGCTTCATCGGCGAGGCGGGGCCGGAGCAGGCGGAAGACGCCCTGGCGTGGTTCAAAGGCGTCCGGCTGCCTGAAAAAGGCGCGCTGGCGGCGCGCCTGGCCGCATACGGCAGCTTTCCGGGCGAGGGCGGGCTGACGCTGTGGGCGGGGCTGGAATGCGCGGACGCGGTACATGGGCTGGCGGACGCCCTGGAGCAGGGCCTGCGGCGCCTGGGCTTCGCGCCCGAGACGCGCGCCTTTCTCCCGCACGTGACCCTGGCGCGCAAGGCCGCGCTGAAACGCCCGCTTCAGGAACTGTCGAGCCTTCTGCCGACGGGCGCGGTCATGCTGGCCCTGCCGGACGTGACGCTGTTCGAGAGCGTGTTCACGCCGCAGGGCGTGCGGCATCTGCCCTGGGAGCGCAAGGCGGCTGTTTAGGCGGTCGGATCCGCATGATAGAAAAAACAGGCCGGGCAAACATGACCGGCCTCAGACTGTCAAAAAACCCTTTCATGGGAGGTATCGGAGGGCGAAGCCCTCTGATGGTAATCCGCGGCAGCGACATGTGCGGTGCCGCGGGTTTTGGCTATTGACAAAACATTTCCGCGAATTTCTGCTGGCCGTGAGGCAAGCATAGCGATGCCGAACAGGCAGAAATTCCCGTTCCTGCTTTATCAAAGAAATGTCCGCAGACACTTCTTTGACACACTGAGGCCGGGCAAACATGCCCGGCTTGTCCGTTCCCGCCAGAGAAAGAGGCGGGTTCAGACCCCCTCGTAGGCCTTCAGCGCGGAGCTGGCGCCCACGCGGGCGCAGCCCTGGGCGATGTAGCCCTCGATGGCCTCCCGGGTGCGGATGCCGCCGGCCGCCTTGATGAGGACGCCGGGCGCGAGGTACCGCTTGAACAGCTCCACATCCCCGGGCGTTGCGCCGGCGGGGCCGAAGCCCGTGGACGTCTTGATGAAGTCCGCCCCCGCCTCGCCGACACAGGCGCACAGGGCGATTTTTTCCTCCTCCGTCAGGTAGCAGGTCTCGACGATGACCTTGAGGATCTTGCCCTCGCAGGCCGACTTGACCGCGCGGATTTCCTCCGTCACCCGGCCGAAGTCCCCGGCCTTGGCGTCGCCCGGGTGGATGACCATGTCAATCTCGTCCGCGCCGTCGGCCACGGCCTGCTGGGTCTCGAACACCTTGACCCGGGTGGTGGAATACCCCAGGGGGAAGCCCACGACGGTGCAGACGGTCAGGCGGTTCCCGTACTTGTCCTTGGCCATCTTCACGAACCGCGGCGGGATGCAGGCGGACGTCATGCCGTTGTCCACCGCCTCCCGGCACACCCGGTCGACATCCCGGGCGGTCGCGTCGGGTTTCAGCAGCGTATGGTCCACATGTGAAAACACGGTTTTCTTGTCCATCAGGTGTCTCCTTCCGGGCCGCAAAGCCCGCAACAGCATAGCAAAGCACCCCCTCCTTTTCAAGTCTGAACGGGCTTTACACAGGGTATACAATGAGAAGAGAACACAGAAAAGAGGCGACGAACATGGAACTTGTCTTCGACAAAAACCGCTTCTACGGGGGGCCGGACCCCAGCAATCCGCTGGCGGAAATCACCTTCCGGCACCACCACAACAAACGGCTGGTTGTCGACCACACCTTTACGGACCCCTCCCTGCGCGGCCAGGGCGTCGCGCGAAAGCTGGTGGAAAGCGTTGCGGAGTACGCGCGCAACGAGGGCTACAAACTGCTGGCCACCTGCTCCTACGCCAAGAAGGTGCTTTCGGAGCCCGCGTTCGACGACGTGTACGTCGGCGCGAAGGAGGACCCCGCGTAAAGCCCCGGGCAGCGCCCGGTTTCCCATTTCTTTTAAGGGAGGACAACCTGCATGAAGACCATCATCACCGCCAAGGGCATGAACATCACCCCGGCCATCGAGAACCGCGTGCTGAAGAAGACCCAGACCATGGGCAAGTACCTGCGCCAGGACACGGAGATGTTCGTGCGCATGCGGCGGGAGAAGACCCTGCGCATCGTGGAAATCACCGTGCCCATCAACGGCGTGCTGCTGCGCGCGGAGGCGAGCAGCGAGGACAACCTGTTCATGTCCATCGACCGCGCCCTGGCCAAGCTGGAAAAGCAAATCCTGAGGCACCGCACCCGCCTGGACAAGCGCCTGCGCGACGAGCTGCCCGCGGACACCCAGCCGGAATTCATCGAGGACCTCAGCGCCACGGAGCAGGAGGAGCGCAAGGTGGTCCGCACCAAGTCCTACACCGTGCGCCCCATGAGCCGGGAGGACGCGGTGATGCAGATGGAGCTGCTGGGCCACACCTTCTTCGTCTTCATCGACGTGGACAGCGACCAGACACAGGTGCTCTACCTGCGCAAGGACGGCAACCTGGGCCTGCTGGTGCCGGAAGGCTGAGGCGGGCGAACTTCGCTTTATCCAACGGGCGGCCGTAAGGCCGCCCATTTTTTTTACATGCAGCACACCGGGAATTCGCCTTGCCTTTACACGCCGGCCGTCCCGCGGCTTGCGCCCATGAAAGCCGGAAGATAAGATGGGACAAGACCGGAAAGCAAGGAGGACGGCGGGATGTCCATCATCGTAGCCTACCATACCAGGACCGGCCATTCCAGGAAGCTGGCGAAGGCGGTCGCGGCGGACATCGGCGCGGACGCGCTGGACATCCGCCAATGGAGCCCCGGCCTGAAGGCGGATACGCTGCTGCTGTTCGGCGGCATCTACGGCGGCAAGAGCGACGCCCCGATGCTGGCGTTCGCGCGCGCCCTGAGCCCCCGGGACGTCCGCCGCGCGGTGCTGATGACCAGCTGCGCCTCCGGCAAAGACCGGCAGGTCGGCGTGCGGGACGCCCTGACCGGTGCCGGCGTCGCGGTGGAAGCGGAGGAATTCGTCTGCCCCGGCGGTTTCCTGGTGTTCCGGATGGGGCGCCCCAACGCCCGGGACATCCGGGAGGCCGTCGACTTCGCCCGGCGGCACGCCGTTCCCCGCAAGGCCTGAGAATAAAACACAGACACCGCCAGCCCCGTGAAGGGCTGGCGGCATTCATTTCAGGCTGCACCAGCGCCGGCGCTACCGGGTTTCCGGTTCTCCGCCCCCCAGCAACGACCTGGCCTTTTCCATCAACGCTTCCCGGTCGTTTTCCGTCTCCCCCCTGAGCACCCTGAGCATCAGGCTGTCCAGTGCCTTCGCCATCCGCCCGTCCCTGGGGAAGCCCAGCGCGAGCAGGTCCTCCCCCTTGACGGCCAAATCCTTGAGGCCAAGGCAGGCGCCTTCGTCCACCAGGCGCAACGCAGCATCCAGCATGGCCTGCGCGCGGCGCGCTTCTTCCGACCCGCCGGCGTGGCGCGCGCGGGCAAGGGCCAGCCGGAAGCGCAGCAGGGCAAGGCCCCTTTTGACGCCCAGCCGGTACAGCGTGAGGCCGGGGTCGCCGGGCTGCTCCTTTTCCAGCGCGTGGCGGACGAGCAGGACGGCCTCCTCCGACGGCGCGCGGGGCTGGCGCAGGCGGTCCTGCGCGCCCGCCAGCAGCGTGGCGCATTGCCCCGGCTCCGGAGCGCTGAACAAGAACAGCGCCGCCCAGCGGGGGGCGGGCTCCCGGGGGAGCGCGCCCAGCAGGCGCAGCGCAGTTTGCCAGGGGCCGGCTTCACCCTGCCCGGCCGTGCCCACCAGGGCCCGAAGCTCCGGCAGCGCGTACAACAGCACTTGGGGGTAGGCGGAAAAGCCCCCCGCGGCCGACTCTCCGGTCAGCGCCAGGTTGATTTCCCGGCCGACACGCTCGAAGGAAACCAGGCGCAGCCGCTCTTTCGCTTCCTCCATCGCGCGAAGGGTCTCCGGCTCGATGTCAAACCCAAGCTGGCAGGCGAAGCGCAGGGCGCGCAGGATGCGCAGCGCGTCCTCCCGGAAGCGCTCCCCCGGCTCGCCCACGGCGCGCAGCCGCCTTCTGTCGCAGTCCGCCCGGCCGGAGAAAGGGTCCACGATGCCCGTCTCCGGGTGCCAGGCCATGGCGTTGGCGGTAAAGTCGCGGCGCTTCAGGTCTTCCTCCAGGCTGGCGGTGAAGCGCACCGCGTCCGGGTGCCGCCCGTCGGAATAGCGGCCGTCGCTGCGGAAGGTGGTTACCTCGACGGCGCGGCCGTCTGTCAGCAGCGTCAGGGTGCCGTGCTGCAGCCCGGTGTCCAGCGTCCGCAGGGGAAAAAACGCCTCCCGCATCTGCGCGGGGAGGGCCTGGGTGGCCAGGTCGTAGTCCTCCGGGACCCGCCCCAGGTAGGCGTCCCGCACGCAGCCGCCGACCAGGTAGGCCTCAAAGCCCCGCCCGTTGAGCCGCGCGATGGCGGACAGCACCTCGGGGGGCGGATGAAAACGCATCGCTCGCTCCTTTGTCTTGTGTCCGTCATTGTAGGAACGCCCGCCTCGCTTGTCAATCAAAGCGCCGCGTGCTACACTTTTGCCAATGGAAAACGCATGGAAGGCCGCGTTTTGCGCGGCGGGGCAGGAGCCGTGATCTGGCACCGGGCAGCCTGCGCCAGGGAAATCAACGACCAGCCGCAGGAAGGCGGCGCCCTGCTGTGCGCGGACGCGTTCGAGGCGGATTTATCCGCCTTTTTCGGCCAGGCCCAGTGCGTGTACCTGGACCCGCCGGCGATGAGCGGGACCCGGCCGGAGTGCAAGGTGCGGGTAGGCGAGGAAGGCTGGCTGACCAGCCGGCAGGCGGTGAAGGTGCCCGCCTACCAGGACTTCGCCCCGACGGACCGGGACGCCTACCTCGGGGAGCTCCGCAAGCTTCTGCACCTGTCCCGGCTGCTGCTCAACGACACCGGCTCCCTCTTCCTGCACGTGGAAGGCAACGCCGCGGCCCACGCGCGGCTGATGGCGGACGAGGTGATGGGCGAGGACAACTTCCGCAACGAAATCATCTGGAGCTACCAGACCGGCGGCCGCAGCCTGAAGTATTTCAGCCGCAAGCACGACACCGTGCTGTTTTATGCCAAGACGCCCGCGCATTTTTTCGATATCACCCAGGTGCCCGTGAAGCGCAAGGACAGCCGGAACAACCACATGAAGCGCCATGTGGACGAAAAGGGCCGCTCCTACCGCACCATCAGGACGGGCGGCAGGGAATATATCTATTACGACGACGAGCCGGCCTACCCGGACGACGTCTGGGGCGACGTGAGCCGCCTGGCGCAGAAGGACCCGCAGCGCACCGGCTACCCCTCCCAGCGCCCCCAGGCGCTGCTGGACCGCATGGTGCTGTCCACCACCCGGCCGGGCGACCTGGTGGTGGATTTGATGTGCGGCTCGGGCAGCGCGCTCGCCTCCGCCGCCGCCAACGGCCGGCGCTTCCTGGGCGTGGACAGCAGCCCCGTGGCCTTCGCGGTGTGCCGCAAGCGCCTGAGCCCCTACCGGCTGGTCTGCCAGGCACCGCTGACGGAAGCCGGCGCGCTGCTGGACGCGGCGGCGATGCCGGGCATCGGGTACTACACCGTGACGCTCAACGCCTTTACCCTGCCGGAGGAGGAGCTGGCCGGCCTGGACTGCGAGCCGGCAGGCCTGAAGCTGCGCGGCATGGACGCGGTGGACCAGTGGTACGCGGGGCTGCTCAACAACGGCGTGTTTACCGCCTACGCCTCCGCGCTGCGCACCCGCCAGGCGCCCGCGCTTGCCACTTCGCTGGAGGTGCCGCTGCTGCGGGGCACGGTGGCCGTGATGCTCATCGACGTGCTGGGCCGGCGCAGCCTGTGGACCGGCACCTCCGCGGTTTAGGCAAAAGTGGGGGCGTCGGGGCGTTATTGAGAAGTTTTTAACAATAATGTGGTATTTGTTACCATTATATGTTATAGTATGTGAAATTGAAGGCGGAGTTGTTACGGGACGCCCCGCGTCAATGGCGATTTCACCGGTAAGGGAGTGGACCGATGGCTTCCGTTGAGGATATCGGAATCGACCTGGGTTCGTCCAACGTGCTCATCTCGGAGCGCGGCAAGGGCATCGTGCTCAACGAGCCGGCCGTGCTGGCCGTCAACCACGATACGCGCAACATCATCTCCATCGGCCTGGAGGCCTACCGCATGATCGGGCGGGAGCCCAGCGGCATCGCCGTGGTGCGGCCGCTGCAGAAGGGCACCATCCAGGACTTCGACATGCTCAGCATCATGCTCAACTACTTCGTCATGCGCGTGGTGGGCAAGCACCTGTTCAACCGCCCGCGCGCGCTGATGAGCGTGTCGGCGACCGCGAATGAAATCGAGAAGCGCCAGCTCATCCTGGGCATGCTGGAAGCGGGCGCGCGGCGCACCCAGATGATCGAGCGACCCCTGGCTGCCGCCATCGGCGCGGGCGTGCCCATCCACGAGGTGACCGGGCGCATGGTGGCGGACATCGGCGGGGCCACCACCGACATCGCCGTCATCTCCTCCGGGGAAATCATGGCGCGCAGCATCCTGGACACGGGGGGCGACGCCTTCACCGAGGCGCTCATCCGCTACATCCGCCTGAAGCACAACCTGCTCATCGGCTGGCGCACGGCGGAGGACCTGAAAAGCGCCGTGGGAACCGTGGACCTGAAGGAGCAAAACGCGCTGAGCCTGCCCGTCGCCGGGCGTAACCTCGTCTCCGGCCTGCCCCGGCAGGTGGACATCACCAGCGAGGAATGCGCCGAGGCCGCGGAGGACCCGCTGCACGCGCTGATCGAGGGCCTGCACAGCGTCATCGAGCACATCCCGGCGGAACTGGCCAACGACGTGTTCGAGGACGGCCTGCTGCTCACCGGCGGGGGCGCCCAGCTGCGCAGCCTGCGCGCGGTCATCGAGGAGGAGATGCAAATCCCCGTGTACGTGGCGGAGCATCCCCAGGAGTGCATTGCCCTGGGCTGCAGCCTGGTGCTGGAAAAGCCGGGCGAGTACGCCCGGATGCTGGGGGATACCAGAAGGCAGCGATAGTTGCGGCACGCCCGCCTCGCCCCTTCCCCGCGCCATGGCGCGGGTTTTCCTTCGGGCGCAGGCGCCGCCTTCGGGGACGCACTCCCTTGCGGCGGCGGGCGCCCTCTGCTATACTTGCGCACAATTGAACAGGCTTACGCGGGGAATGAGGCCTCAACCAGCGAGCGCGGCAGGTGAAAGCGCGCGGGGGCCGGAACCCGCCCCGCGGCCGCGGCCAATCCCCGCCGTTTCCCGCGTTAAGGGCTCAAGCGGGCGCGCAAGCGCCAAGCAAGGTGGTACCGCGGACGCAATCAGCTCCGTCCCTGCGTGGGGCGGGGCCGTTTTTTGAAGGAGGCAGCATGGCCAAGCAGGCAAAACAGGAATTCGTCCAGCACATCACACCCCGGGAGGAGAACTTTTCCCAGTGGTATACCGACGTCGTCCGCATGGCGGAACTGATGGACTACACGCCGGTGCGCGGGTGCATGGCGCTCAAGCCCTACGGCAACCGCATCTGGGAGCTCATCCGCGAGGAGCTGGACCGCAGGTTCCGGGACACGGGGCACGAGAACGTGTCCATGCCCATGCTGATTCCCGAATCCCTGCTGCTCAAGGAAGCCGAGCACGTGGAGGGCTTCGCGCCGGAGGTGGCCTGGGTGACCCAGGGCGGCGGCGAGACGCTGCCGGAGCGCCTGGCCATCCGCCCGACGTCCGAAACGATGTTCTGCACGATGTTCGCCCAGTGGGTGCAGTCCTGGCGCGATTTGCCGATGAAATACAACCAGTGGTGCTCGGTGATGCGGTGGGAAAAGACCACGAGGCCCTTCCTGCGCACGGCGGAGTTCTGGTGGCAGGAGGGGCACACCGTGCACGCGACGGCGGAGGAGGCGCAGGAGGAGACCCTGCTGATGCTGGAGGTGTACCGCTCCTTCTGCGAGGACGTGCTGTCCATCCCCGTGTTTTCCGGGCAGAAGAGCGAAAAGGAGAAGTTCGCCGGTGCCCGCGCCACCTATTCGGTGGAGGCCATGATGCAGGACGGAAAGGCCCTGCAGGCGGGCACCAGCCACAACTTCGGCACCAACTTTTCCGTGCCCTTCGAAATCCGCTACCAGAACAGGGAAGGGCAGCTGGAGTACTGCCACGAGACCAGCTGGGGCATGTCCACGCGCCTGATTGGCGCCATCATCATGGCGCACGGCGACGAGCGCGGGCTGAAGCTGCCCCCGGGCGTCGCGCCCATCCAGGCGGTCATCCTGCCCATCGCCGCGCACAAGGGCGGCGTGATGGAGAAGTGCGCGGAGGCCCGCGACCGGCTGAAGGCGGCCGGCGTCCGCGTCCGGCTGGACGACCGGGACAACGTGTCCCCGGGCTGGAAATTCAACGAGTGGGAGCTCAAGGGCGTACCCCTGCGGCTGGAAATCGGGCCCCGGGACATCGAAAACGGCGTCGCCAGCTACATGCGCCGGGACACCTTCGAAAAGGGAACCCTGCCGCTGGAAGGCCTGGCGGAGGGCGTGACGGCCCTGCTGGAGGACATCCGCCGGGGGATGTTCCGCATCGCGGACGCGTTCCGCCTGTCGAGGACCCAGGACGTCCGCACCTGGGAGGAGCTGGGCGAGCAGGTCAGCCGGGGCTACGCCCGCGCGATGTGGTGCGGCAAGCGGGAATGCGAGGACAAGATCAAGGACGCCTTCTCCGCCACCAGCCGCAACATGCCCTTCGACCAGACGCCCTTCGCGGACAGCTGCGTCTGCTGCGGCGAGCCCGCGGACAAGGTGATGTACTTCGCGAAGGCGTACTGAGCCTTCAAAAATCCCCCTGTTGCCCTTGCAGCCGGCGGCCCGCCCGCCGGCTTTTCGCATCCCGCCAAAACGGTCATTGCGGGAAATCAGGGTAAGATGATGGGTGCCGGGGGTCTCAAACCGGCCGAATACCGGAGGGGAGGAACGCCATTGTACAATCTGCTCATCGGCGGCGCAGCCGGCCAGGGCATCGACACGGCCGGCTCCACGCTGGAACTCTACATCAAGGACTCCGGGTGCGGCGTGTTCACGACGCGCGACCTGATGTCCCGCATCCGGGGCGGGCACAACTTCCTGCGCGTGCGCTTCGGCGAAGAAGAGGTGCGCGCCCATTCGGAAGCGCTGGACGGGCTGGTCGCCTTCAACGCGGAATCGGCCGCGCTGCACGCGGCGGAGCTGAAACCGGAGGGGTTTATCCTGTGTGACGCCAGCGCGGCGGCGGACGACCCCCGCGCGCTGCCCCTGGACATGGCGGGCATCGCCAAAACGCTCGGCAACGCCCGCGTCGCCGGCAGCGTCGCCGTGGGCGCCGTGCTGCGCCTGTTCGGGTTCCCCTTCGACCGGGAGCGGGCGGCGGGCGTGTTTGGCAAACTGTTCAAGCCGGAATTGGTGGACGTCAACGTCAGGGCGCTCGAGGCCGGGCACAGGGCCGTGCCCGAAAGGTTCCCGCAGCCGCGGGGTCGGCTGCCGGAACGCATGCTGGTCTCCGGAAACAAGGCGCTGGCCCTGGGCGCGCTGGCCGCGGGGCTGCAGTTCTATTCCGCCTACCCGATGTCCCCCTCCACCTCCATCCTGGAGTACCTGGCGCAGACGGCGAAGGAAACAGGCATCCTGGTGGAGCAGGCGGAGGACGAAATCGCGGCCATCAACATGGCCATCGGCGCGTCCTTTGCGGGCGGAAGGGCGATGACCGGCACTTCAGGCGGCGGATTCAGCCTGATGGTGGAGGCGCTCGGGCTTTCCGGCATGGTTGAAGTGCCGCTGGTGGCGGTGGACGTTCAGCGCCCGGGGCCTGCGACCGGGCTTCCAACCCGGACGGAGCAAAGCGACCTGCTGTTCGTCATTTCCGCCGCCCAGGGGGAATTCCCGCGCATGGTCATCGCGCCACGTCACCATCTGGACGCCTTCCACCAGGCGGCTCGCGCCATTGCGATGGCGGAGAAGTACCAGCTCCCCGTCATCCTGCTCAGCGACCAGTACCTGGCGGACGCCACCGCCGCCGTCGTTCCGCCGAACCCGTCGGCCGTCCGGCCATCCGCGCCGGAGGCGCCAAAGGAGGGGGAGCCCTACGCCCGGTACCGCTATACAGACAGCGGCGTCTCCCCGCGCATCTTCCCCGGGGACCGGCGCGGCTTCGCGGCGGCGGACTCGGACGAGCACGACGAATGGGGCCGCATCATCGAAGACGGCGAGACCCGCAACTGGATGATGGAGAAGCGGATGCGAAAGCTGGAAGCGCTGAAGGGGGAGCTGGAGGAGCCGGCGCTTTTGGGGGACGCGGAGCCGGAGGTGCTGCTGGTCGGCTGGGGCTCCATGTTCGGGCCCCTGGAGGAAGCGGTGAGGCTGCTCAACCAGGCGGGCGGGACGCGCTACGGCGCGCTGGTGTTCTCGGACGTCTGGCCGCTGCCGCAGAAGGAGCTGGCGCGGCTTTCGAAAAGCGCCGTTGCGATGTATAACGTGGAGCAGAACTATACCGGCCAGCTGGCCTCCCTCATCCGGCAGGAAACAGGCCTGCGGATGAAGGGGAGCGTCCTGCGCTACGACGGCCGGCAGATGAGCGGCGGGGAAATCGCGCGCCGCGTGCGGGAGGCGGAACAATGACGGAAAAACGCGTATACAAGCCCCTGGAGACCGCCTGGTGCCCCGGCTGCGGCAATTTCGGCATCCTGGGCGCGATTGGCAACGTGCTGGAGCGCCTGGGCAAGGACCCCCACGACGTGCTGCTGGTGGGCGGCATCGGGCAGGCGGCCAAGCTGCCGCAGTACTTCGAGGCCAACCATTTCTCCGGCCTTCACGGGCGGGCCGTGCCGCCGGCCGTCGCCGCCAAGATGGTCAACCCAAAGCTGACCGTCATCATCAACTCCGGCGACGGGGACAGCTACGGCGAGGGCGGGAACCACTTCATCCACAACATCCGCCGCAACGTCGACATCACACACTTCGTCCACGACAACCAGCTCTACGCCCTGACCAAGGGGCAGGCCTCGCCCACCACGATGGTGGGGATGGAGACGGACGTGCAGGTGGACGGCAGCAGCGCCATCCCCTTCAACCCCGTGCTCATGGCGCTGGCCGCCGGAGCGGGCTTCGTTGCGCGCGGCTTCTCCGGCCGGCCGGAGCACCTGGAAGGCCTGATGGAGCGCGCCATCGCTTACAAAGGCTACGCGCTGGTGGACATCTTTCAGAACTGCGTAACCTTCAACAAACTCAACACCTACGCCTGGTACAACAGCCACGTGTACGAGCTGGACGGCAGCCACGACACCGGCGACCTCGCCCAGGCGATGAAGCTGGCGGAGGAATTCGGCGAGCGCATCCCCATCGGCGTGCTGTATGAGAAACCCCAGCCGACCTACCACGAAAAGCACCCCGCCCTCCGGGACGGGCAGGTGCTGGCCGGGCGGAACAACGACCCGGAAGCCGTCCGGCGGCTGATGCGGGCGCTGGTATAAGCCCGCAAAGGCATCGCCCCGGGATACGCCGCCGGGCCAGGGCTTTACAAGGCATAAGCCGCCCGCGAACCGCGGGCGGCCGTTCCGTTTGGAGGCGGTATCGGTTTGGCGCCCGGTGTGGTAGCATGGCGCCATCACCGGATGAGGAGAGCGCATTGCAAGCAGCGGAGCGCGCGCCGGCCCAGCCCTTGAGCGTCACGCTGGCCGCCGTCAATTCCCAGTACGTGCACGCCGCACTGGCGCCCTGGTGCCTGAAGGCCGGGGTGGAGAAATACGCCCGGCTGCCGCACGGGGTCCGCGTCGCGGAAGGCACGGTCAACGAGCCGCAGGAACAGCTGCTCGCCCGGCTGACGGAAGGCGCGCCCGACCTGCTGGGTCTCTCCTGCTATATCTGGAACATCCGCGCCGTCGGGGAGCTGCTGCCGCGGCTGCGCGACAAGCTGCCGGGCTGCGCCATCGTGCTGGGGGGACCGGAGGTTTCCTTCCGCGCGGCGGACGCGCTGGCCGCCTTCCCTGAGGCGGATTACCTGATTGCCGGGGAGGGGGAGCGCCCGCTGGCCCTGCTGGCGGACGCGCTGGGCGGCCTGGGCGGGCTGTTGGATATCCCCGGCCTGTGCTACAGGCAGGGCAATCAAACCATCGTCAGCGAGCCGCACGCTGAAGACGCGGTGCCGCCCGCCCCCCTCAGCCCGGACGCCCTCCGCCCGCTCCGGGGCCGCATCGCCTACCTGGAGACCAGCCGCGGCTGCCCCTACGCCTGCGCATTCTGTCTGTCCGGGCGGGCGGGCAGGACCCGCTTCCTGCCGCTGCCGCAGGCCTTCGAAGCCATCCAGGCCCTGGCCAACGCCGGCGCCGGAACCGTCAAGTTCGTCGACCGCACCTTCAACGCCGACCGCGCCCGGGCGGCCGCCATCCTGGGCTTTATCCGGGAAGAATACGGCCGGGGTGTCCCGGAGGGCGTCGCCTTCCACTTCGAAATCGCGGGCGACCTGATCGACCGGGCGCTGCTGGATATCGTGGAAGACAGCCCGGCGGGGCTGTTCCAGTTTGAAATCGGGCTCCAGTCCATGAACCCGGAAACCCTGCTGCGCATCC
>JAAZAQ010000344.1 GCA_012514225.1 Clostridiales bacterium
TGCGGATGCCGTCCAGCCCGGCCCTCAGCAGCAGGGCCAGCGCCAGGTAGGGGTTGCAGGAGGGGTCCGGGCTGCGCAGCTCCACCCGGGTTCCGTCCCCGCGGGCGGAGGGGATGCGGATGAGCACGCTGCGGTTGCGCGCGGACCAGGACTTGTAGCAGGGCGCCTCGTAGCCGGGCACCAGGCGTTTGTAGGAGTTGACCAGGGGGTTGAGCACCGCCGTCATGCCGCTGACGTGTTCCAGCAGCCCCGCGATGAACCAGTAAGCTTCTTTCGACAGGCCCTTTTGTCCCTCCGGGTCGACGAAGGCGTTGCGGCCGTCCTTGAGGAGCGACATGTTGGTGTGCATGCCCGAGCCGTTGACGCCGTAGAGGGGCTTGGGCATGAAGGTGGCGTGCAGCCCGTGTTTCTGCGCGACGGTCTTCACCGCCAGCTTGAAGGTCATGATGTTGTCCGCCGTTTTCAGGGCGTCTGCGTACTTGAAGTCAATCTCGTGCTGCCCGGGGGCGGACTCGTGGTGGGAGGCCTCGATTTCGAAGCCCATGTCCTCCAGCGCCAGGCAGACGTCCCGCCGCGCGATTTCCCCGCGGTCGATCGGCCCCAGGTCGAAATAGTCCGCCTCGTCGTTGGTGTGCGTGGTCGGGTGCCCGTCAGCGTCGGTGTGGAACAGGAAAAACTCGCACTCCGGCCCCACGTTGAAGGTATAGCCCATTTCCCGGGCTTCCTTCACCGCCCGCTTCAAAGCGCCCCGCGGGTCGCCGGCGAAGGGCTTGCCGTCGGGCGTGTACACGTCGCAGATCAGCCGCGCCACCCGGTCTTCCGCCGTATGCCAGGGCAGCAGGGCGAAGGTGTCCAGGTCCGGGTGCAGCATCATGTCAGACTCCTCGATGCGCAGGAAGCCCTCGATGCTGCTGCCGTCGATGACGACCTCGTTGTCCAGCGCCTTGCGCATCTGGGAGGCGGTGACGGCGATGTTCTTCAACTGGCCGAAGATGTCGGTGAACTGGAGGCGGATGAAGCGGATGTTTTCCTCTTTTACCCGGTTGAGCAAATCCTGCCTGGTCATGTTCTCCCCTCCCGTTTCCGCGCGCCCGGCCGGTTTTTCCGGCATGGGCTCAGCCTTCCCTGCCGTCCGGATACAGCGCGTCCATCTCTTCCATGGACGCGCGGATAAGTTCCCGCAGCGCGGTTTCGTCGACGTCCGCCAGGCGCTTTACGTACACGCAGGATACGCCTGTTTTGTGCGGCCCCAGCCGCGGCAGGACGCCCGCGGACGCCGCCCCGCCTGTCAAGAGGTACAGGACGATGGTCCCCTTGCGCATCGCGAACCCGGAACGGAAGGCCTCGCCCGCGTGCCCGCTTTTGTAGCGGTAGCGGTAGGCGCCGAAGCCCACCATGCTCCCGCCCCAGAGCACGGCCGGAAGCCCGGTCTCCTGCGCGAAGATGTCCAGCAGCTTCAGCGCGTCCGCCCGGCGGCCCGCCGGTTCCAGTGCGGCAAGGTACACCCGGACGTCCTCCGCCCCCGGGCGGGTCTTGGCTTCGTACATGCGGCCTCCTTCAGCGCGCCCTGACCGAGCCGCCGGGCAGGTACTCGCACTCCACCAGCAGGTGGCCGGCCGGCTGCCCCTGGATGAGTCGGCGCATCAGGCGCACGGATTCCTCCGCGATTCTCTGCGTCGGCTGGCGCATGGTGCTCAGCGCCGGTGTCAGGTAGCGCCCGATTTCGATGCCGTCAAACCCGATGACCGACACGTTCCCCGGCACGTTAAGCCCGGCGTCGGCCAGGGCCTTGATGGCGCCGATGGCCATCATGTCGCTGGCCGCGAACAGCGCGGTGAAGCGCTTGCCCCGGCCCAGGATCTGCCGCACCCCCTCGTAGCCGGAGGAAAGGGTGAAGCCGCATTCGGCGTAGAGGTCGTCGTCATGGGCGATGCCCGCGGCCGCCAGCGCGTCTCGGGCGCCGTGCAGCCGCAGGCCCGTGGAGTCGTTCTCCCCGGCGAAATAACCCAGCAGCGCGACGTCCCGGTGGCCCAGCTCAATCAGCTTTTCAATCGCCGTTCGCCCCGCCTGTCGGTTGTCGACGCTGACGGAGGAGATGTGCGGGTAGTGGAGGTGGCCGGCCTGCACCGTCGCGTGCACCTGCGGCAGGTCCAGGCGACGGACCTCCTCCTCCTGGCTGGCCAGGCTGCTGCCCAGGAAAATCACACCCTGCAGCTTTTGCTCCAGGTACAGGTGGCGCGCGGTGATGAACTGGTTGGCTTTCTCGTCGATGATTTCCATGATGAACTGAAAGCCCGTTTCCCGCCCCGCGTCCAGCACCTGCTCGGCCAGGTCGGTTAGGAAGGCGTTTTGCCGCCCGCGCAGGATGACGCCGATGGCGGCGGTATTCTGCTGCTTGAGGCTGCTGGCGCTCCGGTTGCGCAGGTAATTGAGCTTTTTGACCATCTCCAGCACGCGCGCCCGGGTCTCCGGGTCCACGTCCTGGCGGTCGTTGAGCACGCGGGACACCGTGGAGATGCTGACCTTCGCGGCTTTTGCCACGTCCTTGATGGTCACGATCTTCATGGCGCCCCTCCTTTGTCCTGTGGGAAGAATCAACAGCGAGTATAGAAAAGCCGCCCCCGCCTGTCAAGCAAGGGGCGGCGGGCTGAAACGGCTTTCAGGGCGCGTATTCCCCCTTGACAAGGAAGAAGGAGCCCCGGATGGTGCCCGCGAGGCGCGACTTCTGCCGGGCGAACTTGAACCTGCCCTCCAGTTCGGCCGGCACCTCCATGCCGTCGGACAGTTTGAGCCCCACCGCGCGCTGTTTGGGGTTGTCCAGGGCGTACATCACGTTGACGACCAGCCCGTCCTCGTAGAACACGTAGGCGATGCGGGTGTTTTCCAGCTCGAACATCGCGGTTTCCAGCGCCGTGGCGGAAAGGGCGATGCCACGCTCTTCCCGGAGCACGCGGGAAACGTAGTCCAGCGTCCTGCGCCCGTCCGTCTGCGCGGGGACGGTCGTAAAGGCGTGCCGATGCTTGTTCATGTAGTAGCGCGCCTCGTTGGCGCGAAGGCCCGCCAGGGCGCCGGCGACCGGCGAGGTTTCCAGGCCCTGGGTGGAGACCTCCCCGAAGTCCACGACGTACGGCATGTTTCGCCCTCCCCGTCTTACGGAATGGGGGCTCAGACGCCGACGTCGGCCTCCGCCGCCCCGACTTCAGTATACCCCTTAAGGGCCTCGGCGGCTTCCCCGTCCAGGTACTCGTCCACCTGCCGCTCGGCGCGGCCGGTATAGTCCCTGGGGTCGAGCAGCTTTTCCAA
>JAAZAQ010000041.1 GCA_012514225.1 Clostridiales bacterium
ACCCTGCCCACGTAGGCCGTCAGGCCGTCCCCGGAAACGGGCTTTTCCGCCGGCGCGTCCTCGTCCCCGCCTTCGCCCGCCGGGGGCTTGCCGGTCAGCAGCGGGCTGTCCCGCACGACGACCAGCCGGCGCTCCTGCAGCATCGGCAGCGTTTCGCAGGCGGCCACCACCTGGGACTCCTCCGGGTTGGACAGCGTCGCCTCGTTCATCACCGGCAGCGGGCCGGTCATCAGGGCGGCCCGCAGCGCCTTGAGCGCGCTTTCCTTGCTGTATTCCTCCTCGCCCTCGAACAGGTACACCGTCCGTACGTCCCCCCGCTTGAGCGCGGCGTAAAAGGCCTGGTAGTCCATCCCCTCACTCTCCCTTCAGGAAGGCGGCGGCCCTCAGGCTTCCCCGCCCGAAGGTCACCGTCAGCGCGCCCGTTTCCCCGGTGACCCTGACGCTGGCGCCCAGCGCCAGCAGCCGCTCCCCGGCGGCCTGGTACCGCTCCGGCTGCCGGTCGGACGCGGTGATGAGCGCCAGCTGCGGCGAGACCGCCCGCAGCGTCTCCGGGGCGTTGTCCCGCCGGGCGCCGTGGTGGGGCGCCTTGAGCACCTGCGCGGGCCGCATCGCGTAGCGCGCGTAGTCGGCGCTCACGTCGCCGGACGCCATCAGGCTCACGCCGTCCAGGTCCATCAGCAGCGCCATCGAGCCGCGGTTGGGGTCCTGCCCGGGGTAGTGCGCGCCGCCCCGGGGCCAGGTCACCTCCGCCCTCACGCGCCCCCGGCCGACGGTATCGCCCGCGCGCAGGCGCCGAAGGGGGACGCCCGCCTCCCCCGCCTCCATGACGAGCGCCAGGCTCCCGTCCGGCTCGGCGGCTTCCTCCGCGCCCTCGGGCAGGAGGATTTCGCCGATGGGCACCCGCGCGTCCAGCAGCTGCCGCAGCCCGCCCGCGTGGTCCTGGTGCAGGTGGGTGATGAACAGCCGGTCGATGCCCCGCCCCTCGCTCAGCACCAGGCTGGCCAGGTCGCCGCCGTGCGCGCCCGCGTCGACGGCCCAGGTTTCGCCATTGTCCAGGATGACCGCGCAGTCCGCGTTGCCGGCGGACAGCTGCACGTATCGCAAGGGCCCCGCGCCCCGGACGAGCCCGGGCAGCAGCGCCAGCGCCAGCCCGAGGGGCAGCAGGGCCAGGCGCAGGGGCTTTTTCATCCGCGCGTACCGGGACAGCAGGACGGGCAGCCCGAGCGCCATGGCGCCCGGCAGCAGGCCGATGGCGGGGAGGCGGACGGTCGCCAGCGGCAGGGAAGCCGCCAGGGACACGCCGGCTTCGTAGGCTTCCGTCATCCACAGGACCGGCCGGGCGGCCAAAATGGCAAGCGGCAGGCTGACGTAGCTCAAGCCCAGGACCAGCAGGAAGCCCGCCATCAGCCAGCCGATCGCCAGGCAGGCCAGCGGCCCGATGAGCAGCCCCGCCAGCGAGAAGCGGTGGAAGGCGTTGACCGCGGGCACCAGCGTCATCGCGCCGGCTGAAAAGGTCACGGCGAAAGCCTCCGCCGTCCGGCGGGCCAGCCGGGGCAGCCGGCGGTACCCGGGCCGCTTTTCCATCAGGCGCTTCAGCCGGTCGCCCAGGGTGAAGATGCCGGCGACCGCGAGGAAGGACAGCTGGAACCCGAGGCTGAACAGGTCCAGGGGGCGCAGCAGCAGGATGGCCAGGAAGGCGGCGGACAGGCTGGTCAGGGGGTCCGCCCGGCGCCGCAGCGCCCGCCCGGCCAGGTAAAAGACCGACAGGATGGAGGCGCGCAGCACGGAGGGGGTGAAGTCCAGCAGCCGGCAGTACACTGCCAGGAAGGCGGCGACGAGCAGCAGCATCGCGCGCGGGGAGAGGCGCAGGGCGCGCAGCAGGAAAAACAGCCCCGCCGTCAGGAAGCCGACGTGCAGCCCGGAGACGGCGAGCACGTGCGCGACGCCCGCGTCCCTGAAGTCCACGGTGGTCTCTTTCTCCAGCCCGCCCCGGTCGCCCAGCAGCAGCGCGCGGGCCAGCCCGCTTTGCCCCTGCAGCGCGGCGTCCAGCCGCGCGGCGGCGGAACGCCTCGCCTGTACCCAGAATCCCGCCTTTTCTTCTTCGCCCGGGGCGGCGGCATCCGACTCGCCATACCCCGTGATGCCCGCGGAAATGCCCCGCTGCAGCAGGTAAAACCGGAAGTCGAAGCCGTAGGGGTTGACCTGGCCGGCCGGGCGGTAAAGGGAGCCGGTGAACGCGGCGCGCCGGCCCTCTTGCGGCAGGGGGTCCTCCGGCTTCGGGTAGAAGGTCCAGTAGGCGCCGCCGATTTGATATTCCCCGCCCCGCGCGTCCCGCAGCCGGACGTCCCGCAGCACCGCCTGCACGCGGCCGTCGCCCTCGCGGCGCTTCACGTCCCCCGAAACGACGCCGTCCACCCGGTACTCCCCCGGCGGGGGAAGGGCCGGGTGCGCCGCGCGCCCGGCCAGGGCCGTCCCGAGAAACAGCAGGCAAAACCCCGCCGCCACGAGCCTGAAGAAGGCGTCCCTGCGCAGCAGGGCGGCCGCGGCCAGCGCGCAGGCCAGGCCGCAGAGTGAAAAAAGGGGCGCGTAGCCCGGAAGCCCCGCCCCGATGAGCACGCCCGCCGCGTAAAAGGGCGCGACCGCCGCCAGCGGCCGCTGTGCCGGGAAACTGCGCGGGTTCACAGCCGGAGGGTCAGGCCGGGCGCCGCGTACTCGCTGGCCGGGAAGACCGCGCGCGCTTCTTTCACCAAGGTTTCCCCGTCGCTCCCCGGCTGGAAGTGCGTCAGCAGCAGCCGGCCCACCCCGGCGTCCCTCGCCAGCCCCGCGGCCTGGGCGGCGCTGAAATGGGGCATCCCGGGCTTCCACTGGGCCAGGGTGAACGTGGCGTCGCACACCAGCGCGTCCGCGCCCCGGCAAAAGCCCTCCAGCCCGCCCCGCTCGGCCGCGTCGCCCGTGTACACGACGGTCCTGCCGCCGCGGGAGACCTTCAGCGCGTAGGCGGGCTCGGGGTGGGGCACCTTCAGCGCCTCGAGGGAAAACCCGCCGACGGCCCGGGGGAGGGAGACGTCCAGGAAGTTGAACTCGGCCCCGGTCAGGTAGTCCTTCAGCGGATGCGGCTCCGGCGGCGCGTACACGTCCAGCCGGGCGCCGCGCAGCTGCAGGCAGTACCGGAGCGCCAGCATGTCGCTGACGTGGTCGTTGTGCCAGTGGGTCAGGAGCACCGCCGTCAGGCGGGCGGGGTCGCTCAGCGCCATCAGCCGGGGCAGCACGCCGCAGCCCAGGTCGAGCAGCAGGCGCTCCTCCCCGTGGCTGACCAGAAACCCGGAGCAGGCGCCGTTTTCCCGGGGGTAGGAGCCGTCAGAGCCGAGAACCCGCAGTTCCATCGCTTTCCTCCTGAATACTCAACTCCATCGCAAACGCTTCGATGGGACGGCCTTTTTGCGCCTCCGCGTTGCCTTTTCACCCGGCGCAGGCTCCGACTGCGCCTTGTTCTTTCGGCTGAGCGGAGCCATCAAAAATCCCCATCCCCTCTTTGCGTTTACTCATTCGTTTCGTTTGAACAGCAGCCGGACCGTCAGCGCGAACAGGGCGGCGCACAGCAGCATGGCGCCCAGGCCCGGCGCCGCGCCGGAGGCGTTGAGCAGCAGCACGGAAAAGTTGTACATCCCGTGGAACAGGACCG
>JAAZAQ010000345.1 GCA_012514225.1 Clostridiales bacterium
ATCCTGCGCACCTTCATGATCGCCGTGTCCCTGGCCGTCGCCGCGATTCCGGAGGGGCTGGCGACGGTGGTGACCATCGTGCTGTCCGTGGGCGTCACCAACATGAGCCGCCGCAACGCCATCATCCGGCGCCTGACGGCCGTCGAAACCCTGGGCTCCACCCAGGTCATCTGCTCGGACAAGACCGGCACGCTGACCCAGAACAGGATGACGGTGGTGGACGAGAAGACGGAGGACCGCCCGCTGCTGGCGCGCGCCATGGCGCTGAGCTCCGACTCCGAGTGGGTCGACGGGCAGGCCGTGGGCGAGCCGACGGAAAACGCCCTGGTCGCGCACGCCGCCGGCCTGGGCATGGACAAGAACGCCCTCAAGGAGCAGTTCCGGCGCGTGGGCGAGGCCCCCTTCGACTCGATGCGCAAGCTGATGTCGACCATCGTCCGGGACGGGGAGGGCCGCCTGAAGCAGTACACCAAGGGCGCGCCGGACGAGCTGCTGCGCCGCTGCGACAAGTGGTGGGACGGCCGGCAGGAGCGCCCGCTGGACGACGCGAAGCGCCGCGAAATCCTGGAGCAGAACAAGGAAATGGCCAGCCGGGCGCTGCGCGTGCTGGCCTCCGCCTACCGCGACTGGGCGGCGATGCCGCCGGACCAGAAGCCGGACACGCTGGAAAACGGCCTCACCTTCCTGGGCCTGGTCGGCATGCTCGACCCCGTCCGGCCCGAGGTCATCCCGGCCATCGAAGAGTGCAAGCAGGCCGGCATCCGGCCGGTCATGATCACCGGCGACCACAAGGACACCGCGGTCGCCATCGCCCGGCAGCTGAAGATGATCGAGTCCGCCGACGAGGCCGTGACCGGCGCGCAGCTGGACCAGATCAGCGACGAGCAGTTCAGGCAGGCCATCGGCAACTACTCCGTCTACGCGCGCGTGCAGCCGGAGCACAAGGTGCGCATCGTCACCGCCTGGCAGGACAACGGCAAGGTCACCGCGATGACCGGCGACGGCGTCAACGACGCGCCCTCCATCAAGAAGGCCGACATCGGCGTGGGCATGGGCATCACCGGCACCGACGTGACCAAGAACGTGGCGGACATGGTGCTGGCGGACGACAACTTCGCCACCATCGTGCACGCGGTGGAGGAAGGCCGCCGGATTTACGACAACATCCGCAAGGCCATCCAGTTCCTGCTGTCTTCCAACCTCTCCGAGGTGCTGTCGATTTTCGTGGCCACGATGGTCGGCTTCATCATCCTGGAGCCCATCCACCTGCTGTGGATCAACGTCATCACCGACACCTTCCCCGCCCTGTCCCTGGGCTTCGAGGCCCCGGACCCGGACGTCATGAGCCGCCAGCCCCGGGACAAGAACGAGGGCGTGTTCGCCGGCGGGATGGGCTGGGATTCGCTCTACCAGGGCGTGATGGTGGCCATACTGACCCTCGTCGCCTACTTCATCGGCCATTACGTCGAAAGCGGCGTCTGGGAGTTCGTGCCGCTGAGCCAGGGGCTCTCCCACGACGGGGTCACGATGGCCTTTCTGACCATGAGCATGGCGGAGGTCTTCCATTCCCTCAACATGCGCTCCGTCCGCGGCTCCATCTTCACGCTGAAGACCCACAACAAGTTCCTCTATTACGCGATGGCGGTCTCCTTCCTGCTGACGGCGGCGGTCATCTACGTGCCCTTCCTGCGCGACGCCTTCAAGTTCGAGCACATCAGCCTGGAGGAGTTCGGCATCTCGATGCTGCTGGCCCTCAGCGTGATTCCGATTGTGGAAACGGTCAAGTTCTTCCAGCGCAGGCACGGCAAAAAGCGCTGAGCCCCCGCGACAAACGGCCCCGCGGCAGCGCATGGACCGCGCCGCGGGGCTTTTTTATCCGGAAACCGGCTTCAGGGGCTTGGGCTCACGTAGGCGCCGGGCGGCGGCGACGGGGAGGGGGAAGCGGAAAGGCCCGGCGTCTGCGAGGCCCGGGGCCGCGCGTCGGGCCCAAACAGCATTTCCAGCGTCAGCGCGCCGGCGAGGCCGTCCGCGTCCAGCCCGTGCTGCTCCTGGAACAGCCGGACCGACTCC
>JAAZAQ010000346.1 GCA_012514225.1 Clostridiales bacterium
GGCTTTCCCTTTTCCCGGGCAGCGCCCCCATCCACGACAGGCGCCAGTTGCGGTGCCTGTCCCTCTGCCCCGGGTCGTTTTTCAGGTAGTCCCACATCCCATAGTTGAGCCGCAGCAGCTCGTCGCGCAGGGTTTCGCTGTCCCCGATGCTGTCCCGGTCCCCGCCCAGCTCCAGGTACCAGAAGTTCTCGGCGACGTCCTCCAGGTCGGGCGTGCGGCCCTTCAGCTGCTCCTCCCGGATGGTCTCCGCGGAAGCGGGGGGGATAAAGGTTTGCGGCGCCCGGGTTTCCTCCGCCTGCATCAGGCAGGTCAGGCCCATGGTCTTCCCGTCGGCGTGAAGGGGCGCGATGCTCTCGTTGAATTCCGCCCGCGCTTCCCGGCCCTGGCGGAAGGCCGCCCCTGTCAAGGGGGCCAGGATGCTGTCGCCGGAGCAGTCGATGAACAGGCCGGCCTCCACCCGGCAAAAGCGCTGCGTGGTCATCTGCCAGCCGGTGACGGAGCGGATGCGGCCGCCTCCGGCTTGCGCGTCCATGCAGGAGCAGTTGAGCAGCAGCGTCAGGTTTTTTTCGTTCCAGGCCTTTTCCATCAGCACGCTGTCCCAGACGGACCAGTTCTTGTCCGGGTTGCGGTGCTGGTTGACCATCATGATTTCTTCCAGCAGGCCGGTTTCGCGGTTGTCCCGGCCCCTGGCGCCGCTGACCCACATGCGGATTTCGCTGGAGGCGTTTCCCCCCAGCACCGGGCGCTCGTGCATCAACAGGACGCGCGCGCCGTGTCGCGCGGCGGAAACGGCGGCGCACAGGCCGGCCAGCCCGCCGCCGACGACGCAGACGTCCGCCTGGTAGTTCAAGGTTTCAAGGGGCATCCGTTCCTCCCCGTAATGGCGCCGTCCTCATACGCCGTCCAGCACCCGCCGCACGGCGGCCAGGTCCGCCTCGTCCAGCGTCTCCCCCGTAATGGCTGACCGGGTGCCGCACAGGCCCTTGAGCGCGAGCGCCGCCTTGACGCTCTGGCTGAACAGCGCCGCGCTGTTCGCGCCGCCCTTCAGGCAGGTAAACAAGCCGGTCAGGCGGTCGACGCGCTGTTGCAGCCGGGCGACCTGGCCCAGGTCCCCCCGGCGCCCGGCCGCGTAGATTTCCAGGAACAGGTCCGGCCGCACGGCGCACAGGGCGTTGAGCATCTCCATTTTGTACAGGGAGCCGAAACCGGCCATCCCGTCCCCGCCGGTGAGGATGACAAACCCGTCTTCCCCCGGCATCAGGGTCGACAGCGCCATCAGCCGCGCCGCGTCGTTGTGGGTGTCCTTCACGCCGGCGATGTTGGGATGCGCCTTCAGCCGCGTCAGCAGGGGGATTTCGATCCTGGAGGGAAGCCGGGTCATGTGGTTGTAGACGACGAGGGGCAGCGGTGCTTCGTCCGCCGCCCGGGTGAAAAAACCGTACAGTTCGTCCTGGGTGAGGGTAAAAAACTGCGGCGGCATCAATACCGCCGCGTCCGCCCCAAGGTCGCCCGCGGCCCTCGTGTTCTCCAGCACGGTTTCCAGGCAGCCGTCGCTGACGTTGGCCAGCAGGGTCAGCCGCCCGCCCTTGTGGCGGGCGGCGGCGCGCACGCAAGCGCGCCGCTGGGCGGGGCTCAGGGCGAAGTATTCCCCGGTGGAGGAGGGGAAAAACGCCCCCCTCAGGCCGCTGTCGGCGTAATAGTCCATCAGGGCGCCCACCGCGCCTTCGTCCACCTGCCCCCTGGCGTCCATCGGCGTGACGGAGGCGACCAGCACGCCCCGCAGTTTGTCCTGGTTCATTCTCACTATGCCTTCCCCGGTGTGCCCCGGGGAAGGCCTCCTCGATTTATTCTTCTGCCGGGTGCAAAAAGGCGTTGCGCTCCGCTTCCTTCTTCAGGGCGTCCGCCACCTCCGCCGGGTCCGCCCGCCGGGGGTCGAAAATCTTCAGGCTGCAGTGCTTCTCGTACGGCGTGGGCAGCTGATAGGCGCACACGTAGCCGTATTTCTCCAGCACCCGCCGGTACAGCACGTCGCAGTGCTCCGAATAGCGCGGGTAGGGCTTCATATGGGTGAACTCCAGCAGCCGCCCCTTGGAGGGGCAGGAATGCATGACGATTTCGAAGAGGCCCCTGTCCTCGTCCAGCGTCATGGTGAAGTCCGCCGCCTCCTCGTTGAGCGCCTTGGCCCAGTAGTCGTAGCAGCCGGCCAGGCCGCTCTTTTCCACCTCGCCGCCCA
>JAAZAQ010000347.1 GCA_012514225.1 Clostridiales bacterium
CGACCTCGATAAGCTCCATCACCAAGGCGGGATTGAAGTAATGCAGGTTGGCCAGCCGCGCGGGGTTGCTGACGTCGTTTTTAAAAAGGGACGAGGGGAAGAAGCTGGAGTTGGTCACAATGAGGCAGTCCTTGCCGACCAGGCGGTCAACGTCCCCCAACACCTTGCGCTTCGCGTCCTCGTCTTCAATGACCGTCTCGATAACCAGATCCGCGCCGTTAAGCGCCTTCGCCAAATCCGGCTCAAAGCGCAGGCGTGACGCGACGACATCCGCCTCCCCTGCGGTCATCCTCCCCTTTTCCACCCGGCCCTTCAGGTAGGCGGACGCCCACTTCTCCGCGTCCTGCAGGGATTCGGGGAAGGCGTCCGTCAGCCGGACTGTGAAACCAGATTTGGCCGTGTTCAGGGCGATTTGCCGTCCCATCAGCCCGCTGCCGACGACGCCGACCGTCCGGATGCCGCTGTTTTCCATCTTGTTGCCTCCTGCTCCGCCGCCAACCAAGCGAACGGCGGTTGATAATCAAGTTTTGTGTCCAGTCAAGCACCACCGGGTAAAAGGGTTCCTAGCATCAAAAATCTGTCGCGGCTGTCGAAGCCGATGCCATCATCCGGGACAACGCAACCGCTTTCATGTTGGGAAGCGAAATGAACCATAGAGCGGGAAGCACCGCCCGGAAGCCTGCGCAGTATCCCTCCGTTTCCAAGACCGGCAACCCATGCATTCTAAAGGCGGATTTCTGCCGAATCAGCCGGCCGGCGCCGGGGAATCGCCGTTCCCCCGCGTTCACCGGCGAAAAGCAGACTGGGCAGGTTGGCGTGCGCTTCCCATGGTGGACATCCTGGCAGCCGGAAATCAAGAAGCATCGTCGGTGCTCGCGCAGTGTGGGGGTACGGATTGCGCCGTCTGCTCCGCGGGAATGGCGGGCTTGTCCGGGGCAAGCTTCAGGCATTCACCAGCCATCGTCATGGGAGGGAAATCACCCCGCGCGTTGTCGTTTTACGTAAAACAGGCGACAAGGAAAACTGCAGAACAGGCCCGGCCACACCTTATCGGACATCGCGCCTGGTTCTCCGATTTTGTGGGCCGCAATATTCCGACTTGGTGAATGCCCCCCTTTCATATAGAACTTCAGAAGATATTGGAAAAATACCCCAATCTCCGGCCGTTGTCAAACCAGCCGGCGCATGTGTACACGCGCTTGTCAACCCCGGGAAGCCAGCCTGTTTTGGTGTTCCCCCCAATCCGGATGTCGTGCTTCCGGCGTGCTTCATCAAAAAGCACTCCCTCTAAACCGGAGCGCCTTTACATCGCCGGGCGATTCCTTACTGAGGTGGAGAAGCCGGTTGTCGGCGGGATTTTATGCCGTGGGTTCCGGCCAGTGCAGCGTTTTAGGCTCGATGGACTCGTACAGGCCGGTTTTCGCGAGCGCCGGCTTCAGGACCAAGTAGACCAGAGGCGCCAGCAGCAGCGCGAGGACCGCGTTGACGGTGGAGGACAGCGCGCGGGCCGGCACGACGACCGGCAGCAGCTGCG
>JAAZAQ010000348.1 GCA_012514225.1 Clostridiales bacterium
GGCGAAGCCGGCCGCGGGCCGCGCGGCGCCCGCGGCAGCCCCGGCCAAAGGCCGGCGCGCCAGGCCGAAGGACGCCCCCAAGCGGTAGGGGTTCCGTTGCGAAGCCCCACTATCCATGGTAGAATATCGGGAGCGCGCCGCGTTTGGCGCTGAAAAAAGGCGGTCCGGCGGCGGTTGCGGCCGGCGGGGAGGCGAGGATGTCCAAGGGCAGGTCGTTTGGCGGGATGGGCGGGGGCAACATGCAGCAGTTGATGCGCCAGGCCCAGAAGATGCAGGAGCAGCTGGCGAAGACCGAGGAGGAGCTCAACCAGAAGGAGTACGAGGCGGCGTCCGGCGGCGGCATGGTCACCTGCAGGGTGTCCGGCAAGCGCGAGCTGCTCAGCCTGGAAATCAAGCCCGAGGCGGTGGACCCGGAGGACGTGGAGATGCTCCAGGACCTCGTCGTCGCCGCGGTCAACGCCGCGCTGCGGCTGGGGGAGGAATCGCGCGAGAAGGCGATGTCCGCCCTGGCCCCCGGCGGGATGGGCGGCTTCATCTGACATGAGCCTGAAGGGAGAACCCATCCAGCGCATGGCGGGCGAGCTGGCCCGCCTGCCGGGCATCGGCCGCAAGAGCGCGCTGCGCCTGGCCTACCACCTGGCGGCCCTGCCGCGGGAGGAGGTCCGCGCGCTGGCGGACGCCCTGTCCGAGGGCCGGGAGGCCATCCGGCTGTGCGCGCGCTGCGGCAACTACACCGCCGGCGAGCTGTGCGCGGTGTGCCTGGACCCCAAGCGCCGGGAAGACCAGCTGTGCGTCGTGCGCGACCCGCGGGACGTCGCGGCGATGGAGCGCATGCACGACTACCGGGGGCTGTACCACGTGCTGCACGGCATCCTTTCGCCCATGGACGGCGTGGGCCCCCGCGACATCCGCATCCGGGAGCTGGTGGAGCGGCTGGAGAAGGGCGGGGTGGAGGAGCTCATCCTGGCGACCAACCCGGACATCGAGGGCGAGGCGACCGCCTCCTACATCGCGCGGCTGGTCAAGCCCATGGGCGTCAGGGTCACCCGCATCGCCCACGGCGTGCCGGTGGGCAGTGACCTGGAGTACGCCGACGAGGTCACCCTGTCCAAGGCCATGGAAGGCAGGCGCGAAATCTGATGCTGCGCTTTTACTACGGGGTCATGGGCTCCAGCAAGACGGCGCAGCTGCTCATGCAGCGCTACAACTATCAGCAGCTGGGCCTGCGCGTCGCCCTGGTCAAGCCGGCCATCGACACGCGCGCGGGCGCGCACATGGTGTATTCCCGCGTGGGGCTGCAGGCCCAGGCCGAGCTGGTGCTGGAAAACGGGCATTCCGCCCGCGAGCAGCTGCTGTGGCTGGCCGCCCGCAACGCGACGAGCGAGTTCGAGTACGTCTTCATCGACGAGGCGCAGTTCCTCTCCCCCCAGCAGGTGCAGGAGCTGGCGGATATGTCCGACCGCCTGGACATCTTCTGCTACGGGCTGAAGACCGACTTCCAGGGCAACTTCTTCCCCGGCTCCGCCGCGCTGCTGCGGCTGGCGGAGGAAATCCACGAGGTGCCGGGCGGGCTGTGCTGGTGCGGCGCCAAGGCCACCATGAACACCCGCATCGACCGGGACGGCCGGGTCATCAAGACGGGGGAGCAGGTGCTCATCGACAACCACCAGGAAATCCGCTACATCGGGCTGTGTTACAAGCACTGGCGCGAGGGCCTCAGCCATGCCTGAGTGGCTCGCCTCCGCCCACCCCCTGCTGCTCGTCCTGTGCGCCCTGGCCCTCGCCCTTCTGGGCATGCTGTGGGCGCTGCTGGTCCGCCAGGCCAGGGCGGGGCGGGAGGACGCGGGCCGGCTGCAGAAAACCGAGGAAACGCTGGCGGAGTACGCGGAGCGCCTGGCGCGGGACGCCGAGACGCGCCTGACCGCCGGGCTGGGGCAGGACCAGGCCGCGCTGCAAAGCCTGCTGCTGGCCCAGGACGCCGCCGCCGCCGGGCGCGCGGACCGGCTGGACCAGCGGCTGGACGCCTCGCTCGCCAACCAGGACAGCCGGCTCCGACACCTGGACGAGGTGCTCAACGCCCGCCTGGGCCAGAACGACCAGCAGGTTTCCCAGATGCGCGACACCCTCTTCCAGTCCCTGACGCAGATGCGGGAGGACAACGCCCAGAAGCTCGAGGAGATGCGCAGGACCGTGGACACCCACCTGCACCAGACCCTCAACCAGCGCCTGGGGGAGAGCTTCTCCCTGGTCAACGAGCGGCTGGAGGCGGTGTACAAGGGGCTGGGGGAGATGCGCTCGCTGGCCGGGGGCGTGGGCGACCTCAAGCGCGTGCTGACCAACATCAAGACCCGCGGCTCCTGGGGGGAGACCCAGCTGGCCATGCTGCTGGAGGAGGCGCTGGCGCCCGCCCAGTACGAGGCCAACTGCGCCGTGCTGCCCGGCAGCCAGGAGCGGGTGGAGTTCGCCGTGCGCCTGCCGGGGCAGGAGGGCGGGCAGCCCGTGTACCTGCCCATTGACGCCAAGTTCCCGCTGGAGGATTACGAGCGCCTGCAGTCCGCGCAGGAAGCCGCCGACAAGGAGCAGACGGCGTCCGCCTTGTCCGCGCTGGCCCAGGCCGTCACCCGGGAGGCCGCGCGCATCTCGTCCAAGTACATCAAGCCGCCCTACACGACGGATTTCGCGATTCTCTACCTGCCGGTGGAGGGGCTGTACGCCGAGGCGCTGCGCCTGCCCGGGCTGGTGGAAACCCTGCAGCGCGCGCACCGGGTGGCGCTGGCCGGGCCGACCACGCTGCTGGCCCTGCTCAACAGCCTGCAGATGGGCTTCCGCACCCTGGCCATCCAGCAGCGCAGCGCCGAGGTCTGGCGCCTGCTGGCCCAGGTCAAGAGCGACTTCACCGCCTTCGGCGACGTGCTGGAGAAGACCCAGAACCGCCTGCGCCAGGCCAGCGAGTCCATCGACGCCGCCACCCGGCGCACCCGCAGCATCACCCGCCGCTTGAGCGCCGTGGAAACCCTGGAGGGCGCCGCGCCCGAGGCCCTCCCCCCGGGGACGGACGCCCCGGGGGACGAAGCCTGAACACATCACCTGAAGGAGGGAGCCCCATGGACCAGACCGACCGGAACGAGCCGCTGCGCTTCGCCTTCGCGCACAACAACTTCAACGTCGTCGACCTGGAGAAGTCCCTGAAGTTCTACCGGGAGGCCCTGGGGCTGACCGAAATCCGCCGGAGGGAAAAGGAGGGCTTCACCCTGGTCTTCCTGGGCGACGGCCAGACCGCGCACCAGCTGGAGCTGACGTGGCTGAAGGACTTTGACAAGCCCCGCTACAACCTGGGCGACAACGAGGTCCACCTGGCCTTCCGCGTCAACGACATCGCGAAGGCCCTGGAAAAGCACCGGGCGATGGACGTCGTGTGCTTCGAGAACACGGCGATGGGCATCTACTTCATCGAGGACCCGGACGGGTACTGGATCGAAATCGTGCCGGACAGGCGCTGAC
>JAAZAQ010000349.1 GCA_012514225.1 Clostridiales bacterium
CCCAGCGCCTCCTGCTGGGAATAGCACATCACGTCGCCCGGGACCGGCGCGATCTGCGCCTCCAGCATCTCCGCCCTGATAAAGCCCCGGTTGCTCACCTGGATGGTGTACTGCAAAATGACGTAGTCCTCTGCGTTCCCGGTCAGGGCTGGGTCGTAGACCACCCCGCGGGCCGCGCCGGCGCGCAGCAGGGAGGCGAGGCGGTCGAACTCGTCCCGGTATTCCGATGCGGGCAGCACCTGGACGTTCTCCACCCGTATATCCAGCTGCGCGCGGGCGAAGCCCCACAGGGCCGCCCCGCCGAGCAGCAGCGCAATCGCCAGCAGGACCAGCGCGAACTTCTTCATCAGGGCCGCTGCAGCAGCAGCTCGTTCATCTTCTGGATCATCTCGCTGTCCTTGAGCCGGAACTGGATTTCGACGCGCCGCGAGGCGTCCATGTTCTCCGTCCCGTCGGCGTTGTAAATCCGGTCCGAAAAGCTGCGCCCCTTCGCCGTCAGGATGTCCTGCAGCAGCTGCCGCTGCTGGAAGGACAGGCCGGGCATCTGCAGGCAGTAGGTGGCCACGCCCAGCGCGCGGTCCTGGGACAGCTGGAGGTTGAACAGGTAGGCGCCCTTGGAGTCGGTGTGCCCCTCGATGACGATTTCCGCCAGGTAGTCGCGGTATTCAGGCCGCAGGAGCACGTCCAGGTACACGGGAATCAGCCGGGACAGCTGCGCCTGCCCGGAGGGCAGCAGCACGTCGTCCCCGGTCTGGAACATCAGCTGGCTGTCCAGCATGATGTCGCCCGTGTCCGCGTTGACCTTCACGCCCAGGTTGCTCTGCTGGAAGGCGGCGCTCAGGTCCCGGATAATCTTGGTGCGCACGCCCAGCAGGTCGTCGATTTCCTGCTGCTGCCGGCTCATGGCCAGCTCCATCTCGTTGAGGGAGGTCTCCTGCTGCGCCAGCTGCAGCTGCAGCAGCGCCTGCTCGTCCTGCTTCGTTTTGAGCGCCTCCTGCGCGGCCTTCAGCTCGTCCTCCTGCTGCTGCAGCTGAATCTGGATGGAGGCGACTTCCTCCTCCTTGCCCATCAGCTCGGCCTGTGCGGTCTGCAGGTCCTGTTCCTTCTGCACCAGGATAATCTGCGTCCGGTCCAGCTCCGCCTGCTGCGCCTCCAGTTCCCGGGTCTTGAGGCTCAGCACCGTGTAATACTGGTAGATGCTCACCATCAGCGCCAGGATGAACACCAGCAGCAGGCTGGAGAGCATGTCCGAAAAGGAAATCCAATAGCTGCCGATGTCCGGCTTGGACACCAGCCTGCGCGGCGCGCCAATCAGGCGCATTTACGCGCCCTCCGCCATCTGCTCGGCCGCCCGCGTCGCGCGGGTCAGCGCCTGGGTCATGTCGCTCAGGGCCTGCTGCACGCGGGTGAACTGCTTCAGGTCGATGGCGGCGCCGCCGCCCCGGTCCACCGCCGCCTGGATGTCCCGCACCATGCGGCTGGTCATGTCGTGCATGTTCTCCTCGAACAGCCCCATCGTCCGCGCGAGGCCGGAGGAGATGTTCTCCACAAAACTCGTATAACTTTCCTGCAGCGCCTTGCCGCTGCGGCTCATCTCGTTGGCGACCTCGTGCGCCCGGTCGGAGGCGGCGTCGGACTGCTTCTCCACCGCTTCCAGCACCCGCCCGGACCAGGCGGCGTACTGCTCCATCTGCCGGGACAGGTCCCCCTGCGCGTCCTGCAGCGCCTGGAAGCGCTCGTTTTGCCGGGCGACGTCCTGGTGCATGCCCGTGAGGATGCCCGCGGTCTGCTCCGCCAGCTGCGCGCCCGCCTCCTGGGAGCGGCTCAGCTCCGCCACGTAGCCGTCGAAGCGCTCGATGACCGTCTGGGTCACCTGCCCGGTCTTCTGGATGCTGTCCAGGATGGTGTCCGCCGCGGCCATCGCGTGGTTGACGGATTCCAGGCTTACGGCCTGGGACTGGTTCAGCTGGGACAGGGTCCTGCCCAGCTGCAGGAACTGCCCGCCCAGCGCGTCGTTCATCTGGGCGACGAACTGGTTGACCACGTGGTTTAAGCCCTCCACCTGGCATTGCGTTTCATTGAGGATGAAATGCTGCATGCTCTGCCCGATGGGCGCGAAGGAGCGCTCCACCGCCAGGCCAATACCGCTTTCCAGCTTCTGGTGGATGTCCCCGAAGGCGCCGGAGAGGAAGGCCGCCTGGTCCTCCATGTAGCAGGTCTGCCGCACCTCGTCGTCCAGCGGCCGCTGCATGACGACCTCGGAAAAAGTCTCGTTGAAGTCGTCCATCGCGCCCGTCGCGGCGCCCTGGGCGGAGCGGAAAAAGATGTTGAACAGCAAAGAGGCCGTCAGCCCCGCGATGGAGGTTCCGTAGGCGAAGGTCATGCCCCGGATCATCGTGTGGATGGACACCACGGTCCTGTCCGCGCTGCTCAGGTCCAGGCTGCCCAGCCCGCGCATCAGCCCGATGAAGGTGCCCAGGATGCCCAGCGAGGTCAGCAGCCCCGGGATGACCTCCGCCAGCTGGAAGCGCGCCATGTCCTGCAGCACCGTCTGGTCGTTGATGTAGTTGCGCACCTCGCAGCTCAGCCCCCGCTGGTCCAGCTGCTCGGCGTTCTGCAAAAAGTGCTTCCACTGGTTCTGCATGGGCTTTCCCAGAAACAGGCTGTCCTGCCAGTCCGGGCGCCCCGTGCCGGCCGGCTTGAACACGGCCAGGCTGTGGATGCCCCGCCGGAACAGCCGCGCGGCCCGCCGCAGCGGCAGGACGCACTTGCTCATCCCCAGCAGGAAACAGGCCGCCACCGCGCCGTAAATGAGCAGGTCGATCATCCTGCCCGATAGGGTGCGCAAAAACTCGTCCACGTCGTTCACCGCCTTTATGACCAGCATTGTAACTTTTATTTCTTATTATTGCAACAATTCCGTTACTTAACGAAATATGTAGGGCGATGCAAGAAACGCGCGACCGGCTTCGTTTTATTGAAAGTGGTTTGCGTTTTCTTTCCAAATAACCAGTGTACAATCATATCCGGCCTTTGGTCGATGGATTGCGAGGGGAATGCGTCATGAATAGGCAGAGTAAAAAGGTGGCACGGGAGCATCTGGAGGGCAAGCTGCACGAAGCCCGCGAAACGCTGCAGAGCCCGGACAGGCTGGAAAGGTTCCTGGACCGTCTGGCGGGCACGATGAAGGTCATCCCGGATGAAAACGGCTGGTTCGCCCATGTCCCGGACCTGGCGTCGCTGGTTCGGGACTTTGCCGATAAAAAATTCGTGGAAATCCCGGCGCCGACGCTGTTCATCATCGTCGCCGCGCTGTCGTACCTGGTTTCATCCTATGAGGCCGCGCCGGGCGGAATCCCGGCCGCCGGGCACGCGGACGCCGCCGCCGTCGTCGCGGTGGGCTGGCAGCTGGCCGAGCTGGACATGGACCGCTACCTGGAATGGAAGGAAAAAGCCGGCCGGCCGTTCGCCGATTGACCGCGGCTTCCGCCTGCTGTCGGCCTGGCTCCGCTTGAACGCGCCAGGCCTTTCCTGTATACTCGTCGGGAATTTGCAGGGTGCCCTCGGGCGGGAAGGCGGTGCGCGGTGGTCCTCCTGAGCGATATGGTCGCGGGTCTGAACCTGCGTGTCTTCAATTCCTCCACCCGGGAGGAGCTCAACATCGAGGCGGCGGAGTTCCACCGCCCCGGCCTGGAGCTGGTGGGCTACTACGAGCATTTCGCGTACGAGCGCCCCCAGGTGCTGGGCAACGTCGAAATGGGCTACCTGATGACCCTGGACGAGAAGGAGCGCCACAAGCGGCTCGAGCGCTTCTTCTCCTACGACATCCCCTGCGTCATCCTCTGCCGCGGCCACGTGCCCCCGCCGGAGATGCTGGAAATCGCCAGGCGCCGCGACCTGCCCATCCTGGGCTACGACAAGGCCACCACCGGCTTCATCTTCGCCGGCATCATGTACCTAAACCGCGTCCTCGCCCCGCACACCACCATGCACGCGGTGCTGGTGGACGTGTACGGCCTGGGCGTGCTCATCACCGGCGAGTCGGGCGTGGGCAAGAGCGAGGCGGCGCTTGAACTGGTCAAGCGCGGCCACCAGCTGGTCGCCGACGACGTGGTGGACATCTGCCGGGTCACCGAGAACCGCCTGGTCGGCGAGGCGCCGGAGACGGTGCGCCATTTCATGGAAATCCGCGGCATCGGCATCATCGACATCCGCCAGATGTTCGGCATCGGCTCCGTGCTCATGAGCAAGTCCATCGACCTGGGCATCCACCTGGAGGTCTGGAACGAGCAGAAGGAGTACGACCGCCTGGGCTTGGAGGAAAACTTCATCACCATCATGGACGTGCGGGTGCCCAGCCTGCTGCTTCCGGTCAAGCCCGGGCGCAACCTGGCCATCATCATCGAGGTGGCCGCCCGCAACCTCAGCCTCAGGAAGCTGGGCTATTCCGCGGCGCGGGAACTGGACAAGCGGCTCAACGACATGATGGGCCAATAATCGGCTGGGGGAACAGTATGGTATTTATCGGCATCGACGTGGGCGGCACCAAAATCGCCTGCGGCGTCACGGACGAGGAAGGCGTCATCCTCTCCCGGGTCTCGACCGGCACGCTGGCGCACCGCCCCTTTGCCGCGGTCGTGCGCGACATGGCGGACGCCGCCCTTGAGGCCCTCGCCCAGTCCGGCCATGAAATCGCCGACGTCGGCGCGGTGGGCGTCGGCATCCCCGGCGTGGCCGAGAACGTGAACGGCACGGTCATCTTCTGCACCAACCTGGGCTGGGAAAACGTGCCGCTGCGCAGGGAGCTGAACCGCTACATCGACAAGCCCGTCTTCATCGACAACGACGCCACCCTCGCCGGCCTCGCGGAGTCCGTCGCCGGGGTCAGCCGCGGCGCCGCGTCCAGCGTGTTCATCACCCTGGGCACCGGGGTGGGCGGCGGCATTATCTTAAACGGCCGCCCCTGGGCGGGCGCGCAGGGCGCGGCCAGCGAGCTGGGGCACATGACCCTGTGCATCGACGGCGTGCCTTGCTCCTGCGGCAAGAAAGGCTGCCTGGAGCGCTACTGCTCCGCCACCGCTCTCATCCGCATGGGCCGGGAAGCGGCCGCGGAGCACCCGGACAGCCTCATCCTGACGATGGCGGGCGGGGAGCCGGACAACATCAACGGCAAAATCGTCGTCGATGCCGCCCGCCAGGGCGACCCGGCGGCCCTGTCCGTCTTCGACCGCTACACCACCTACCTGGCGCTGGCCGTCAACAACGTCGTGACCTTCCTGGACCCGGAGGTCATCGTGCTGGGCGGCGGGGTCAGCCAGGCCGGCGCCTTCCTGGCGGACGCCGTGCGCGAGAAGGTGCCCGGGCTGCTGCTGTTCAAGGCGCTGTCCTTCGGCCGGCTGGAGCTCGCGGTCCTGGGCAACGAGGCGGGCATCATCGGGGCGGCGATGCTGGGCAGGCTGATGAGGGGGGGAGAAACGCTGTGAGCAGGATGGACATCGCGAAACTATACCGGACGCCGCCTGGGGACGGCAGCGAAATCACCGTCGCCGGCTGGGTGCGCACCGTCCGGGACAGCAAGGCCTTCGCCTTCGTCGAGGTCAACGACGGCTCCTCCTTCCGCAACCTCCAGGTGGTCTGCGAGGCGGCGCTTCCCAACTTCGACGCCGTCACCCGGCTCACCCTGTCCTCGGCCGTCGAGGTGAAGGGCCGCCTGGTCCATACGCCGCAGATGAAGCAACCCTTCGAGCTCAAGGCGGAGTCCCTGACCGTCCTGGGCGCCTGCGACGCGGACTACCCGCTGCAGAAGAAGCGCCACAGCTTCGAGTACCTGCGCACCCTTTCCCACCTGCGCCCGCGCACCAACACCTTTTCCGCCGTTTTCCGCATCCGCTCCCTGGCCGCCCAGGCCATCCACGCCTTCTTCGCGGCCCGCGGCTTTGTCTACGTGCACACGCCCATCATCACCACCAGCGACGCCGAGGGCGCGGGGGAGATGTTCCGCGTGACCACGCTGGAGATGGACCGGGTGCCCAAAACCCCGGACGGGCAGGTGGACTACGCCCGGGACTTCTTCGGCAAGTCCGCCTCCCTCACCGTTTCCGGCCAGCTGCAGGGCGAGGCCTACGCCCTGGCCTTCGGCGACATCTACACCTTCGGCCCCACCTTCCGCTCCGAGAACAGCAACACCGCCCGCCACGCGGCGGAGTTCTGGATGATCGAGCCGGAAATCGCCTTCGCCGACCTGCAGGACAACATGGCGCTGGCGGAGGACATGGTCAAGTCCGTCATCTCCGACGTGCTGGAAAAGGCGCCGGAGGAGATGGCCTTCCTCAACCAGTTTGTGGACAAGGGATTGCTCTCCCGGCTGGAGCATGTGCGTTCCAGCGACTTCGCCCGCGCCACCTACACCGAGGCCGTCGATATCCTGCTGGCCTCCGGGGAAGCCTTCGAGTACCCCGTGTCCTGGGGCATGGACCTGCAGACGGAGCACGAGCGCTACCTGACCGAGAGGCACTTCGGCCGCCCGGTCTTCGTCACCGACTACCCCCGGGACATCAAGGCCTTCTACATGCGCCAGAACGAGGACGGCAAGACCGTCGCCGCGGTGGACCTGCTGGTCCCGGGCGTGGGGGAGATGCTGGGCGGCAGCCAGCGCGAGGAGCGCCACGACCGCCTCCTGGCCCGCATCCGCGAGATGGGGCTCAAGGAGGAGGAATACGGCTGGTACCTCGACCTGCGCCGCTTCGGCACCGCCAGGCACGCCGGCTTCGGACTGGGCTTCGAGCGCTTCGTCATGTACCTGACCGGCATGGCCAACATCCGCGACGTGCTGCCCTTCCCGCGCACCGTCGGGCACGCGGAGTTTTAAGGGGAGGGAAGGAA
>JAAZAQ010000350.1 GCA_012514225.1 Clostridiales bacterium
ACGCCTGCCACAACGCCAGCCTGCCGCCCTTTCCCCTGGAGACGGACGCCTGCTGGGAGCGGGCGCCCGGGGGGGAGCTGCTGGATACCGTCTCCGGGAAGCGGCCCTTCCTCGCCACCGAGTTCCGTCTGCTGCGGGACGATGCCCAGCAGGCCTTCTTCCTGCGCTTCCTGGCGGAGGACGACGAGGTGCATTCCATTTACCGCCTGGACGAGGAATGCCTCTACCGCCAGGACGTGCTGGAGATTTTCGTCGCCGAGAACGACAATCTAACCCACTACAAGGAAATCGAGGTCACCCCCTACGACCTGCGCTTCACCGGCGCGATCGAGAACGCGGGGGCGGGCTTGAAAATCAACCTGGACTGGGATATCCCGGGCTTCCGGACGCGCACCCGCTTTTACCGGGAGGAGAACCGCCTGGCCTCCGTCTGGCGCATCCCCTACGCCGCCTTCGACCGGCCGCCGTCGCCCGGGACTTCATGGCGGTTCAACGTCTACCGGATTGACCACAGCCGCCGGGGTATCGAGCTGATGGCCTGGCAGGCGACCGGGGAGCCGAACTTCCACGTGCCCGCGCGCTTCGCCTTCCTCGACTTCATGGCATGACGGCCGCGGGCGCGGACCGGGCGCTGCTTCTTTCCATGCGCCGCCTGGCGCTGGACATGGGCATGCTGACGGGCCTGACCGTGGCCTTCGGCACCGGGAAGGAAAGCACTTCCTTTTCCGTCGGCCTCAAGCGCGAGGTTAGGCGGGCGGGCGGCGTTTTTACCGGCGCGCCGGAGCCAATTGACGACGATACGGTCTACGACCTCGCCTCGCTGACCAAGCTGTTCACGCTGGTCGGCGTTTTGCAGTTGATGGAGCGCGGCCGCCTGCGGCCCGGCGACACCCTGGGCGGGCTGGACGCGCGCTTTGCGGGCCTTTCGGACTGCACCGTCCTGGACTGCCTGACCTACCAGGCGGCGCTGCAGACGCCGGAGCGGATCGACGCGCAGCCGGACGCGGGGAGCGCCGAGCGCATGGTGTTTATGACCCGGCGCGTGAAGGCGGAGGGCATGAAGCGGTATTCGGACATGAACGCCCTGCTGCTCAAGTACGCGCTCGAGGCGGCGAGCGGCCGGGCGTTTTTCGATTACCTGTCGGAATATGTGCTGAAGCCCCTGGGGATGGGGGAGACCTGGCACCGGGTGCCCGCGGCGCGGCATCATGACCTGATGGATTACGCGCTGGAGCACCGGGTGGAGAACGGCGCGTACCGGGTCATGGAGGGTCCGCCGCCCGGACTGCCGCACGACCCGAAGGCGCGGCTGCTGACGGGGAAGGGGCTGCCCGGCCACGCCGGGCTGTTCTCCACCTGCGGGGATATGTGCAAAATGGCGAAGGGGCTGCTGTCCGGCGCGCTGCTCCCGCCGGGCCGGCTGTTTGAAATCGGCGTCAACCGTACGGGCGTCCTGGCCGCGGGCGGGGAATACCGGCAGTTCCTGGGGATGCTGTGCTTTACCAAGTCGCCCGTCGCGCGGCTGAGCGAGGTGCCGCCCTGGATGGGGCTGCGCGCCTTCGCCTTCCCGGGGTATACCGGCAACCACCTGGCGGTGGACCCGGACAACGGGGTCTTCGACCTGTTTTTGGGCAACCGCTGCCACAACCGCGTCTCCCGCATCGAGCCGGAGGAGGCCGCGGAGGCCCTGGGGCTCCCGGACAGCGGGGAGGGACGCGTGCGCTGGCCGGACGGGCGGCAGGTGCGCTCCAGTTTCCGCTACGTGTACCAGAAGGACAGGATGCTGCACGCCCCGGTGCGCGATTGCCTGCTCGCCCGCGGCTGGGCGGAGGAGGCCGCGCTCTTCCCCGGCTAAGGCGTCGCCCCCGCGGTGGACGCGGCGGGCGCCTTTGTGTACAATACCGCCCAAGCGGGAATCGGCCCCGCCCGACGCCGGAACGCCGGACAGGAGGATGGAAACGGATGCAATACGTACCTTTCGGGAAAACCGGGCTGCAGGTCTCCCGGCTGGGCTTCGGCATGATGCGGCTGCCGGTGGTGAAGGCGGAGGACGGCAAGGAGCGGATTGACCGCGGGGAAACCATCCGCATGCTGCGCCACGCCATCGACCGCGGGGTCAACTACGTGGACACGGCCTACGGCTACCACCACAAGGAAAGCGAGGTCGTCACCGGCCTGGCGCTGAAGGACGGGTACCGCGAGCGGGTCCTGCTGACCAGCAAGCTGCCCCAGTGGCTGGTGGAGCGCCAGTCGGACATGGACCGGCTGCTGGACGAGCAGCTCAGGAAGCTGGACGTCTCCACGCTGGACTTCTACCTGCTGCACGCCCTGAACGGGGAGGCCTTCGACAAGCTCAAGCGCCTCAACTACCCCGCCTTCCTGGAGCGGGCGAAACAGGACGGCCGGATCCGCCACGCCGGGTTTTCCTTCCACGACGACAAGGCCGCCTTCCTGCGCATCGTCGACGACTATGACTGGGCGATGGCGCAAATCCAGTTCAACTACCTGGACGACGAAAACCAGGCCACCCTGGAGGGCCTGCTGTACGCGCAGGAGAAGGGCATCCCCGTCGTGGTGATGGAGCCGCTGCGCGGCGGCGCGCTGGCCGAGCCGCCGGAGGAAATCCGCGCGATGATGCGGGAGAACGGCAGGGGCTGGTCCCCGGTGGAATGGGCCTTCCGCTACGCGGGGGATTTCGGCAACGTGGCGACGATTCTAAGCGGCATGACCACGATGGGGCAGGTGGAGGACAACCTTCGCGTGTTCGAGCGCATCGTCCCCGGCTCCCTGGACGCGGCGGACCACGCCTTCCTGAAGTCCGTCAAGCAGGCCTACCTATCCCGCGTCAAAATCGGCTGCACCGCCTGCAACTACTGCCAGCCCTGCCCCCAGGGGGTGCAGATTCCCCGGATTTTCGAGGCCTACAACGAGGCCTACATGCTCTCCCGCCCCCGTTCCCTGGCCTGGGAGTACGCCAACATCATCAGGGAGCAGGGCGACGGCTCCCTCTGCGTGGCCTGCGGCCAGTGCGAGTCCGTCTGCCCCCAGCAGCTGCCCATCATCGACTCCCTGCGGCTCATCGACCTGGAAGCCCGCAAGGCCTGACGTGCGGCCGAACCTCTACGGCCTGGCCATCGCCCTGGGCATCCTGGCCGCCGTCCTGTACATGTCCCGGGAAGCCAGGCGGATGGGCCTGCCCCCGGATTTGCCGCTGGATTTCGCGCTGTGGACGGTGCCCCTGGCCGTCGTGTTCTCCCGGCTGTACTACGTGGCCTTCACCTGGGACCGCTACCGGGACGACCTGATGGGCATCCTGCGCGTCTGGGAAGGCGGCCTGGCCATCTACGGCGGGGTCATCGGGGGCGCGCTGGGCGCCTTCCTGCTGTCGAGGCGGCGGCGTATCCCCTTCCCCGCGCTGGCGGACCTGGTCGCCTCCGGGCTGCTGCTGGCGCAGGCCATCGGCCGCTGGGGCAATTTCTTCAACGGCGAGGCCTACGGGAACGCGGTCGCCAACCCGGCGCTGCAGTTCTTCCCCGTGGCGGTCTTCGCGGACGGGCGGTGGCACCTGGCCACTTTTTTTTATGAGTCCGTCTGGAACCTGGCGGGCTTCTTCCTGCTCAGCCGCCTGGCGG
>JAAZAQ010000351.1 GCA_012514225.1 Clostridiales bacterium
CCCGTTGTCCAGCGCCAGCGCGGTCGCCGTCAGCGGGTCGCGCACGTACTCCGACACCCGGTGGTACATCTGCCCCAGCATCAATACGGGCCGGTCCGGCGTGATGCTGACGCTCGCCCAGCCGATTTTGATCTTTCTCACTTCATCCTCCCGGGCGGGCGCGCCCCCGCGCGCCACGCCCCCTGTCCCAAAGCGCCTGCCTGCCGGAAGCCCGGCAGGCAGGCGTCATTTCCCGGTGAATTACTTAAGGGGGGTGCCGACCTTGCGGGTCGCGTTGGCCAGGTCGTCGTTGATGGTCTCCACGTTTTCGAGGGTCACCAGCACCAGGCCGGAGTCGTTTTCCTTCACGAACGCGTCGGTGTTCCCTTCCAGGTACTCGACGCAGAAGCGGATGGACTCGTAGCCGCGCTTGTAGAAGTTCTGCGCCATGGTGCCCCAGATGCCGCCGTTGCGGATGCCGTCCAGCGTTTCCTTGATGGGGTCGACGCCCAGGACGACCACTTCGCGGTTCTGCTCCTTGGCGATGGCGGCGGCAGCCTGCGCGCCGGTGCCTTCCAGCATGAACACGGCGTTGATTTCAGGGTAGGCGCGGTAGGCGGCGTCGAACTTCTCGGTGGCCGTCTGCAGGTTGGCGTCGTCGAACTCGACGAGGACGACCTTCATCTCCGGGTATTTCTCTTCCAGGGTCTTCACGAAGGCGTCGCGGCTCTCCACCTGGTTGGAAATATCCAGCTTGGACATCATGATCATGATGTTGGCCTTGCCGTCCATCTTCTTGGCCAGCGCTTCTGCGGCGTCGATGCCGTACTGGACGTTGTCGGTACCGGTGAAGGCAAAAATCTTACCCATGTCGTCCGGCTTGTTGCTGGTGCACATCACGGGGATGCCCGCTTCCACCGCGCGGTCAATCGCCGCGAACATCGACGGGTCCCAGGGCTCGCAGACGATGGCGTCCGGCTTCATGGCGATGGCCTGGTCGATAAACTCGATGGTCTTCTCCGCCAGGCCGTTGGTGTCGGACGAACCGATAATCTGGACGTCGACCTTCTCCGGGCCAAAGTCCTTCACCGCGTCCAGGATGCCCCTGTCCTGGTCGTTATACACCGGGTGCCCCACCAGCGCGTTGACGAAAACAATCCGCCAGGGCTTGGGCGCCTCCGCCGCCGCGGACACCAGCTGCACAGCGGAAAGGAGCAGCAGCAGCGCTACAAACAGAATCGCGGTCCTTTTCATGGTTGCCTCCTGTGGTTTCTATATTCGCAGCCAGATCCCTGGCCTTGCGTCTCTCACCCCATGCCCAGGGTCGCCAGGCGCAGCAGCGCCTCCTCGTCCGCTTCCCCCCGCTGGCGCTCCGCCGCGACCTTGCCCTCGGACAGCACGACAAAGCGATCGCACATCCCGACCAGCTCGGGCAGTTCGGAGGATATCATCACCACCGCGATGCCCTCCTGGGCCAGGTCGCAAATCAGCTCGTAAATCTGCGCCTTCGCGCCCACGTCGATGCCCCGGGTCGGCTCGTCGAGGAACAGCACCCGCGGCCGGGTCATCAGCCATTTGGACAGCACGACCTTCTGCTGGTTCCCGCCGGAGAGCTGCAGGATGTTGTCGCGCAGGTCCCTGAGCTTGATGTTGATTTTGTCCACATACTCGGAGGCCGCGGATTCCTCCCGCCGCCTGTCGATGACCGAATGCCGGGCCAGCTGCCTGAAGCGCGCCAGCGTCGCGTTGAGGGTCACGTTGAAGGCGGCGACGAAGCCGTCCTTCTTGCGGTCCTCCGTCAGCAGGGCCAGGCCGCTGCGGATGGCGTCCCGCGGGTTGCGGATCCTGACCGGGCGGCCGTCCAGGAAAAGTTCGCCGCTCTTCCTGCGGATGGCGCCGAAGATGGCGTTCACCGTCTCGCTGCGCCCGGAGCCGACCAGCCCCACCAGGCCCAGGATTTCCCCGGAGCGGACCGAAAAGCCGACCCCGTCGACGATGAGCTTGCTGTTGGTCAGCGGGTGGACGACCTCCAGGTTCTCCACCCGGAAGACCTCCTCCCCGATGGGCACCGCCCGCTTGGGGTACATCTCGTCGATTTTCCGGTTCACCATTTCCTCGACGGTCAGGTCGATGGAGGTTTCGGCAATCTGCCGCGTGCTGATTTTCCGGCCGTCCCGCAGGATGGTGATGCGGTCGGCCAGGTAGAGGACTTCCTTCAGTTTATGGCTGATGTAGATGGAGGAAATGCCCCGCTCCTTCAGCCGGAACAGGATGTTGAACAGGACGTCGGCCTCGCTCTCGGTCAGGGTGCTGGTGGGCTCGTCCAGCACCAGGAACCGCGGGTTGCGCGACAGCGCCCGCGCAATCGCGACCAGCTGCTGCTGGCTGGCGGACAGCTTGCGCAGGGTCTGCCGCACCGGGACGTTCAGGCCGACCATGTCGGTGTACTGCCTGGCCTTCTCGTAGACCGTTTTCCAGTTGATGACGCCGGAGGCGTTGGGCAGGTTGCCCAGGAAGATGTTCTCCGCGATGGACGCGTCCAGGTGCATGCTGATTTCCTGGTAAATCATCGCGATTCCGGCCTTCTCCGAATCGGCGGGGGAGGCGAAGCGCTGCTCCGCCCCGTCAATCCGGATGGTGCCGGTATACGAGCCCGCCGGGTAGCTGCCGCTTAGCACCTTCATCAGCGTGGACTTGCCCGCCCCGTTTTCGCCCACGATTGCCAGGATCTCGCCCTCGCGCAGGTCGATGGATACGTCGCTGAGCGCTGCGACGCCGCCGAAGCGCTTGGAGATTCCGTTCATTTCCAGCACGGTGTCGTTCATGCGGCGCCCCTTACTTCCTAAACTGGTTGCGCACGTAGTCCATCGAGCAGGCGGCCAGCAGCACGACGCCCAGGACGAGCTGCTGCCAGAACGGCGAGATGCGGATGAGCGTCATGCCGTTGGCCACCGTCGTCATGAACAGCGCCCCCAGGGCCGTGCCGATGATGGTGCCGCGCCCGCCCTGCAGGCTGGTGCCGCCGATGACGACGGCCGCGATGGTCTGCATCTCGTACCCCACCCCGACGTTGGGCTGCGCAGAGCCCAGGCGCGAGGATATCAGGATGCCGGAAAAGGAGGCCAGGGCGCTGACCAGGATGAATACGCTGATGGAAATGCTCTTGGTGGAGATGCCGGCCAGCCGCGCGGTCTCGATATTGCCGCCGATGGCGCAGATCGCGCGCCCGTAGACCGTTTTCTTCAGCGCCCAGGCCGAGAGCACGCCCAGCGAAACCGCGATGAGCACCACGAAGGGGAGCTCGAAGGACGAGCCCTTGAACAGGCTGCCCTGCCCGATGGCGGCAAAGCCCTCCGGGAGGGGATAGACCGGGTTGCCCTGCTGGATGCCGGTCACGATGCCACGGGCGATGTTCATCGTGGCCAGCGTGGCCAGCATGGGCGGCAAGCCGACCTTGTGGACGAAAAAGCCGTTCACCCCGCCGAAGGCCAGGCCCGTCAGCGCGGTGGCGGCCAGAATGGCCAGCCAGACGGGGAACCCCGCCTCCATCATCAGCTTGCCGCACATGACCCCCGCGAAGGCGTAGACCGCGCCGACGGACAGGTCGAAGGCCCCCGACACGATCATGTAGGTCATGCCGATGGCCGTGATGAAGACGAAGGACGTGTTGCGAAGGATGTTGATGATGTTGTCCCGGGACATGAAAATGGGATTGGAGCTGAAAATAACCATCGCAATCGCGAGCGGGATGAGCACCCCCATCTCCCGGACCCCCAGGACGACGTCGACGATCGCCTTGCCAACACGCTTCATATCTGCCTCCGACGAACTTTGAATGGGTGGAACAGCGCTTTTACAGGACCGCGCGGGCCATCGCCCGCAGGTTTTCCGCGGGCGTATCCTCCATCAGGTAATCCGAGGTCGCCAGGATGAAGCCCTTGCGCCCCTTCCAGACGTCCAGCAGCTTCCGCGCGGCGGCGCTGACTTCCTCCGGGGCCGCCTTCGGCAGGAACGCGATCTGGTCCAGGTTGCCGACGGCCGCGATGTGAGGGGAAAGCACAGACCGCGCCCTTTGAACATCGCAGTCGCCAAACGGCGGCGGGGTCAGGCTTTCCAGCGCGCTGATGCCCAGCTCGTTGTAGGCCTCCAGCATCGCGTTGCAGTCCCCGCAGTTGTGGTACAGGATTTCCGCCCCGCCCTCGCGGATTTCCTTGATGGCGGCCTGCTCGTACTGCAG
>JAAZAQ010000352.1 GCA_012514225.1 Clostridiales bacterium
GAAATCGAGGACCTGGCGCTGCGCTACATCGACCCGGAAGGCTACCGCGATGTCGCGACCAAGGTGGGGCAGAAGCGCATCGAGCGCGAGGAGCAGATCAAGACCATCATCAACACCCTGGGCGCCAAGCTCCACGAAATGGGCCTGCATCATTTCGAGATTGAGGGGCGGCCCAAGCACCTGTACAGTATTTACCGCAAGATGGTCATCCAGAACCGCTCCTTTGACCAGATATACGACCTCATCGCCATCCGCGTGCTGGTGGACACCATCCCGGAATGCTACACGGTGCTGGGGGTCGCCCACACTCTGTGGAACCAGATGCCGGGCCGCTTCAAGGACTATATCTCCACGCCCAAGTCCAACATGTACCAGTCCCTGCACACCACGCTCATCGGCGGGCGGACCATCCCCTCGCCCTTCGAGGTGCAAATCCGCACCCGGGAGATGCACCGCGTCGCCGAATACGGCATCGCCGCCCACTGGAACTACAAGGAGGGAACGGCGGACGGGGGGCTGGACAAGAAGCTCTACTGGCTGCGCCAGATCCTGGACTGGCAGTCGGAAACCCGCGACAGCAAGGAGTTCATCGACGGGCTGAAAACCGACCTGTTCAGCGACGACATCTTTGTGTTCACGCCCAAGGGCGACATCATCAACCTCCAGCGCGGGGCGACTTCGCTGGATTTCGCCTACCGCATCCATTCACACGTGGGCAACGCCTGTGTAGGCGCCAAAATCAACGGCAAAATTATGCCGCTGCAAACCGAATTGCAGACAGGCGACCGGGTGGAGGTCATGACCTCCGCCAACTCCAAGGGCCCAAGCCTCGACTGGCTCAACGTGGTGAAAACCCAGCAGGCCAAGACCAAAATCCGCCAGTTCTTCAAAAAGGAACTGCGCGGGGAAAATGTGCAGAAAGGCCGGGACATCCTGGAGCACGAGGCCAAGCGCCGGGGGCTGAAGCTGGGGGACATCACCAAGGCGGAGTTTGTGGAGCCCATCCTGAAGCGCTATTCCTTCCCGGACCTGGAGGCGCTCTACGGCGCGGTCGGGTACGGGGGCATCCCCTCTGTGTACGTGGTGACCCGGCTGGTGGAGGAACAGAAGCGCATCAGCGACCAGGCTGCCGCCAAAAAGCCCCCCGCGCTCCCGGAGCCCAAGGAAATCGCGTACCAGGGCAAGCCCACCCACGGCATCTACGTCGAGGGCGGCTCCGGCATGCTGGTGCGCTTCGCGCAGTGCTGCAACCCCGTGCCGGGCGACGAAATCACCGGGTATATCACCAGGGGGCGCGGGGTCACGGTGCACAAGGTGGACTGCGTGAACGCCGTCAACGCCGAGCCGGAGCGGCTCATCCGGGTCAGCTGGGCGGAAGAGGACACCGGCAATTTCAACGCCGGGCTGCGCGTCATCGTATACGACAGCCCCAACATCCTGGGCGAAATCATGATGTTCATCGCCAACCAGGGCACGCCGGTGGCCGCGGGCTCCCAGGAGGACGTCAAAAAGGGGATGCGGACCCTGCACCTGGTCGTCCAGGTGACCAGCCGCGAGCAGGTGCGCGCGGTCATCGCGCGGCTGCAGAAGCGCTCGGACGTGCTGGAGGCTTACCGCAGCGCGCGGTGAGAACCGGAGGGAAGGGAGAATCATGCGGGCGGTCGTGCAGCGGGTGACGTGGGCGGAAGTCGAGGTCGAGGGGAAAACCGTCGGCAAAATCGGCCCAGGGCTTTGTGTGCTGGTCGGCGTGGAAGCGGGGGACGGTGAGAAGGACGCGGTCTACCTGGCGGAAAAGCTGGCCAAGTTGCGCATTTTCGCGGACGAGGAGGGCAAGATGAACCGCTCCTTGCTGGACACGGGCTTATCCGCCCTGCTGGTCAGCCAATTCACCCTGCTGGGCGACGCCCGCGGGCAGAACCGCCCGGGCTTTACCCGCGCCGAGGCGCCGGAACAGGCCAACGCGCTGTTCGCGCATTGCCTGGAAACGGTGAGGCGTTTGGGCGTCCCGGCGGAGTCCGGCGTCTTCCGCGCGCACATGGCCGTCCGGCTCGAAAACGACGGGCCGGTCACCCTGCTCCTGGACTCCCGGAAGCTGTTCTGAAAAAACGCGGCTGGCTGCCTGAATGAACCGGAGCCGGCTAACGGAGGAAAGATGGAGATAGTCACCGTACCCGTCGGCGCGCTGGAAACCAATTGCTATATGCTCTACCAAAAGGAGCGGCAGGACGCGCTGGTCATCGATCCCGGCGAGGACGCCGGACGCATCCAGGACGCGCTGGGCGGCCGGAAGGTCGCCGCGGTGCTGCTGACCCACGGGCATTTCGACCATACCGGGGCCTTGTACGCCTTCGCGGATGCGCCGATTTACATCCATCAAATGGACAGCGTCATGCTGGAGGATGATTTTTACAGCTTTGGCGGCATGCCGGGCGAGCGGACGCAGCGCCCGAAGGCGACGGGCTTCCTGTCCGAAGGGCAGAAACTGAGCCTGGCGGGCATCGACCTGACCGTGCTGCATACCCCGGGCCACACGCGGGGCAGCGTCTGCCTGAGAACGGGGGACGAGCTGTTTACGGGGGATACCCTGTTCAAGGGGGATTACGGGCGCACGGACCTGCCCGGCGGCAGCGAGGAGCAGATGCGCGCCTCCCTGCGGCGCCTGTTCACGCTCAGCGGCTGCAGGGTTTACCCGGGCCACGGCCCCGGCGACGTCATCAAATGAAAGTCCGGCTGACTTCTACGGTTCCTTCCTTCGAGAAGGAACTGCTGGACGTCGCCGGCATCTTTGTTGATTCCCTTTCATTGGCTGAGCCGGGCGAGCCGGCTGACCTGGACGTCAGAATCACAGACCGCCTTTCAGACGGCAGCAGGCAGTGCCTTGCAGTGATTTCCGGCGGCTTTGCCGCGGAGCATCGCAGCGAGGGATTGCCCGGCACAGACCCCCAGACGGAAAAGCGGCTGCGCAAGCGCCAGCAGAAACTGGCGCTTTACCATGCCTTCGTCCAGGCGACCGGCAGGCGTCCGCCCTGGGGTTCCCTGACGGGCATCCGCCCGACCCGCCTGGTGTACGAGGCGATGGCGGAGGGGCATACCCTGGGGGATGCCGCGGCGTGGACGCGTGAAACCTTCGACCTTCGGGGCGACAAGGCGGAGCTGCTGGAGGATGTCATCCGCGCGCAAACAGCCTTGCCGGAAGCCGAAGAAGGGCAAATCGCCTGCTATATCGGCATCCCCTTCTGCCCCAGCCGCTGCCGGTATTGTTCCTTCCTCAGCCGGGAGGCAGGGGACGGCGCCGCGCTGCCGGCCTATGTGGACGCGCTGACGCGGGAAATCGGGGAAACAGCCCGCCTGATGCGGGAACATGGGCTTCAGGCGCGCTCCGTATATGTCGGTGGCGGGACGCCCACGGTACTGTCCCCTGCGCTGCTGGAAAGGGTGATGGCGGCTGCGGAACCGATGATAATGACGGCCAGGGAGGTTACCGTCGAGGCCGGACGGCCGGACTCCATCACCCGGGACAAGCTGCGCGTCATCCGGGAAGGGGGCGGAACCCGCCTGTCCGTCAACCCGCAGACCTTTTTTGACGGGACGCTCGCGGCCATCGGCCGCCGCCATACCGCCCGGCAAGCGGAAGAAGCGTTTTCCCTGGCGCGGGAAGAGGGTTTCATGAACGTCAACATGGACTTAATCGCCGGCCTACCCGGGGAAACGGGGGATATGTTCGGCCGGACGCTCACCCGCGCCTTCCGGTTGCGTCCGGAGTCGCTGACCGTACACACCCTGAGCGTCAAGCGCTCCAGCCTAATGCACCGGGAGGGGGACGCGCTCTCGGAGGGCGGGACGGTGGAGGCCATGGTGGACGAAGCGCGGCGCCGCGCTCGGGACGAAGGCTACGCTCCCTATTACCTCTACCGCCAGAAGCACATGGCCGGGAACCTGGAAAACGTCGGCTACGCGCTCGATGGCTTCGCGTGCCTGTACAACGTCGACATGATGGAAGACAAACTCACCGTCCTGGCCATGGGTGCCGGCTCGGTGTCCAAGCGCGTCTGGCCGGGCAGGCAAAAAATCCTGCGCGCCCCCAACGCCAAGGACGTTTTCCAGTATATGCGGCGCGTGGACGAAATGGTTCAACGAAAAGACGCCCTGATGCGGGGCGTCGGAAAGGGTGTCAGGCCGGCTTCAGCCGCGGGGGATGAGGCGGACGTCCTCCCCCTGGAAACGCAGCACCAGGCTGGACCGCTCGTCGACCAGCCGTGAATAGATGCGCTTCGTATACCGTTCCCTCAGGTTGTCAGGGGTCAGGTTGGTGCTGATGACCGTGTTTTTCCGGCGCTCCAGGCGGTATTCCAGCAGGGCGAACAGCTGCTCCAGCGTGATGTTCTCCCACAGCGGCTCCGTCCCCAGGTCGTCAATCAGCAGCAGCGGCACGTCGTAATACGGCTGTCCGACCTCGTCCTCCCGGGAAAAGTAAGCCTGGCGGATTTGGTTGAGCAGCGCGTTCGCGTTGAGGGAAAGGGCTTCGATGCCCCGCTCCTGCGCGCGCCTGGCCACACATTTGAGCAGGTAGGTTTTCCCCAGGCCGCTGGGGCCGTGGAGCAGCAGGTTGAGCGTGCCGGAGGGCAGCCCGTCCGCATACTGCTCGCATTTCCTGCGGATGAGCCCCGTCAGCTTCCGCTGGGTCGTTCCGGCGCCGTCGACGGCCTTTTCGGGGTATACGCGCTCGTCATACTGCTCGAAGCTGGGCCCGTCCTCCCGCTCTTGCCCGCCGCCCAGCAGTTCCAGGTATCTTTGCCTCACGCATCCGCACAGGGTTCTGGGAACGTCGCCGGTATAGCCGCTGTCGCGGCAGGCGGCGCATTGGTACACGGGCTCCAGGTAGTC
>JAAZAQ010000353.1 GCA_012514225.1 Clostridiales bacterium
ACCTGCTCTACGGGCTGGGCATCAGCCGCGAGTCCTCGCTGCTGGACATGGCGGTGGAGCGCGACCTCATCCAGAAGTCCGGCGCGTGGTTCTCCTACAAGGACCTGCGCATCGCCCAGGGGCGCGAAAACGCGCGCAAGTACCTGGTGGACAATCCCGACGTCGCCCAGGAAATCGAGGACGCCGTGCGCGCCACGCTGACGCTGGGCACGGCAAAGACCGAGGGCGAAAACGAGGGGGCGGCGGACGAGGATTGAGATTCCCCGGCAGCCTGTCAATGATGAAAGCCGCCCGAAGGCGGCTTTCGCATATCAATGTCCGGACGGTTCAATCGTCGTCCGGCATCTCTTCCTCCGCATGCCCCGGCAGCGCGATGATGTCACGGCCGGCAATGCCCTGCAGGTCGCCGCTCATGCCGTACAACCCGGAGGTCACCTTCTGGAGGATTTTCTCCTGCGCGGCCCAGCGCTTCTGCGCCTGCTTCTTTTCCAGTTCCAGCTGGCGGGCCATCTCGTCGTAGGACTCGATGATGGAGCGGACGCGGTTGTTGAACTCCCCGCCGGTCAGGTAGTCGTAAATCATCTCGATTTTCACGTCCTTGCCCTCGGCGTTGCGGTTCGCGACGGCGACCCGGATGAGTCCCTCCCGGAGGAAGGCGGCCATCATCACGGCGTAGCGGGGCTTGACCAGCCAGATGTTCTCAGCCAGCTGCCGGTAGTCCTCCCCGCCGCCGCCCGCGGGCGCAAACACGAGGATGCCGAACTGGGCCTTTTCCTCCGCCAGCGTCTCCTTCATCTTGACCAGCCAGCCCGCCTGGAAGGTCTTGGCATTCTTGCATTCCCAGAGAATCAGCCCGCAATTCTGGATGGCGAGGTCGTTGACAACCTGGCGGATGTCCGTGCCGCGCTCGCCCTTTTTGACCTCGTCGACGGTGTCCATGGGGAAGTTTTCCTTCAGGCTGCGCTCGATATCCAGCTCCAGGATTTCCCCCTGCAGCTGCTGGGAGCCCTGCTCCGCGACCAGTTTCGCGGTGGTCAGCTGCTCGCGCAGCTTGCCGATGGTCTCCTCCTGCTCGCGGATTTTGGTGTTGAAGTTCTCCGAGGCGGTGAGAATGGCCTCTTCGCGGATGAGGCGTTCTTTCTCCAACATCTCCCGCCGTGCCTCCAGCTGGGCGCTTTCCTTTTCCCGGCGGGCTTTGTCCAGCTCCTCAATCAGGTTGACAGTCTGCTCACGCAGCAGGGTTTCGCTCTGGCGGGCGGCGTCCATCTGGCCGCGCAGTCGCTCCAGCTCCAGCTCCCGGACCTGGCGGGCTTTTTGCACTTCCAGCTCCACCTGCTGCTTCGCCCGCTCCAGTTCCAGGGTCGCGCCGGCGCGCTCCTTCTGCAGCGCCAGCTCGGCTTCCTGTTTTTGCCTCTCCACGGCTGCCGCCACCGCTTCAACGACCCGCGCTTCCGAAAGGGCGTCATACTCCTTCCTCAGGCTTTGGGACTGCTCGTCCTTGGCCCGCGACAGCTCGTCCTGAATCTGGTGACGGATGGCGTCGGAGATTTCAATGGGC
>JAAZAQ010000354.1 GCA_012514225.1 Clostridiales bacterium
GTGAGGCCGGCGTTATGGCTGCAGCTGCGCCGGAGTTCCATGGTCGCCGGCGTACCGGTTGACGAGGACGCCGGGCAGGCTGTCATGCAGCTGCCCGCCACAACAGACGCGACAGAAACCGTGACGGTCAACTGGGGCAAGCTTCCCCTGACGGACGGACAGGGCAACGCCTACACCTATTATGTTGTAGAAGGCGTCATGGCCGGCGAAACGTTCGTTTCCGGACTGCCTGCCGGCTCCAACTTTACGATGGAATCCGACGCGAAGAACCCCCTGCACCTGACCAACACCTATTCCTCCCCGATGACGGCGGAAAACATCACCGGCAGCAAGACCTGGGTCAACGGCGCTGCCGCAAGGCCGGAGCTTTGGCTGCAGCTGCGCCGGAGTTCCATGGTCGCGGGCGTATCGGTGGACGAGGACGCCGGACAGGGCGTTCTGAAACTTCCCGCGTCGACAGAATCAACGGAAACCGTGACGGTCGACTGGGGAAAACTGCCCGCCACCGACCCGCAGGGCAACGACTATGCCTATTACGTAGTGGAAGGCGTGCTGACAGGCGAGGGATTCACCCCCGGGCTGCCGGCCGGCTCCAATTTCACGATGGAAACCGACGCGACAAATCCCCTGCACCTGACGAATACCTACGTCGTTCCCCGCGCGGACGTGGACGCATACAAGGCCTGGGATTTCACCGCCGCAGCAGGCACCCTGTCCGCGCCGGGCAAGGAAGACGTCTGGATTCGCCTGTACAGGCAGTATACCAATCACCTGGGCCAGACCATCACCGAGGTCGGCCAGGGCGCCGGCGCCGACGATATCCTGGTGCCCGCGGACTCCGTTGACGGCAAAGCCGTATGGTACAACCTGCCCCAGACCACCATTGACGGACGGCCCTATACGTTCTTCATCGAGGAAGTCAACGAGGTGGGCAACGAGGCCTGGGCGCCTCTGAACTTCATAAAAACCATAGACGGGAGAACCGTTACCAATACCCTTCAAGCGCCGACAGGGAAGCTGACCGTCGAGAAGGCGCTTATCGACAACTCCGGCATGCCGCTGGGAGGTACCGACAAAAATACCGGAACCGGCGGCACGCCGCTGGATTTTGAGTTCATCGTATTCGGTCCCTACGATTATGTCAGAGGCCCTTTTACCCTAAAGGCTGGAGAAAGCCTGGCGCTGGACAGCCTCTACCTGGGGACCTACCTGGTTTTCGAAACAGCCTCCCACGGCTTTGACCCCGCCTATTCCCCCGGCATTGTCATCGATGTAACAGAGGCCTCTGCCCAGACACCGGCCAAAGTGATGGTCACCAACCAGAACACCGAGCTGACGACGCTCAACCTCTCCGCGACCAAAACCTGGCGGAATGGCCCGTCCACGGATTATTACGCCGTGACGCTCAAGCTGATGCGTGCGGCGGGGGCGGACACCCCTGAAGCCCTGCTTCCGGACGCGGCGGGTGTGGCAGACGCGGAGCTGGCTGGCGTCTATCACTACACCTGGGCTGGATTGCCCATGTACAACGCCCAGGGAATCCCCTATGCCTACAGCGTCGTGGAGGAAGGGCTGACAGATGACGGCGCCGGCGGACAACTGTTGGTGCTGGCCAATGGAAACCGCTACA
>JAAZAQ010000355.1 GCA_012514225.1 Clostridiales bacterium
CGGTTGAGCAAGCCCTTGGGGAAATGCGCCATGACCATCATCTCCCCCGGCAGCGCTTCCCCGGCGTGGGTGATGCCGCTCCTTGGCGCCAGGCCGCACAGCGCGTCCAGCGTTTCCTCATAATCCGTGGGATTTACCAGCACCGCGCGGATTTCCAGCGCCTTTGCCAGAGCCGCGACCGCCTCCCCCCGCTCCCCCGCCATGCCGTAGCACAGCGCCAACGCCTGTTGCATCCGTCCGCCCCCTTCCTTTTTTCACATCATACCATATCGCCATGACGCAAGCCGCCTTGACGGCGTGGGTTTGCTCCGGTAGGATAATCGGCACCGGGCGCGGCCCGGAATCCAGGCAGCGAGGCAACGATGAAGAACAGTTCCGTACTCCGGCTGACCCTGGCCGCGCTTTTCCTGGCGCTGGGGCTGCTGCTGCCCTTCCTGACGGGCAACGACCGCGTGCTGGGCTCCATGCTCAGCCTGATGCATATCCCGGTTCTGCTGTGCGGGTTCGTGTGCGGAATCCCCTTCGGGCTGGCCGTCGGCTTCCTGACACCGCTTGCGCGCTCCCTGCTCATCGGCGCGCCGCCGATGCTTCCCGTCGCCCTGGCGATGGCCTTCGAGCTGGCGGCCTATGGCGCGCTGGCCGGATTCCTGTACCGCAGGCTGCCCCAAACGCCAGCCGGCCTTTATGCGGCGCTGGTTCTTTCCATGCTGCTGGGGCGCCTGGTCTGGGGCGCGGCCAGCTACCTGATCTTCAAGGCCATGGGACAAGCGTTTACTTTGCAGATGTTCTGGGCGGCGGCCTTCCTGACCCCCTGGCCCGGCATCCTGCTGCAGCTGCTGCTGGTGCCCGCCATCGTTCTCGCGCTGCAGCGGGCGCGCCTGCTGCCGCTGAAGGACTGAGCGCCAAAAGCAGCCGCCCCCGGCCGTGAAAAACGCGCCTCCCCGTCGGGAGGCGCGAATCTTTCAGGGGCTTATTTGCCCTGATTGACACCCTGGATCGGGTCCATCATCCGCAGCATCCGCTCGCGGGTTGACGCGTAGGGCTCCTTGTTCTCCCAGAAGCGGACGTACTCCGAATGGGGGGCCGGGAAGCGGAAGTAGGTGATGCGGTTGCGGATGAACATCAGCACGTTGGTGTCCCCGCCCAGCATCTGCTGGACGCTGAAGGGCTGGTTGAAGGCGAAGGCGCTGGGGCCCGGCATTTCCTCCGGCTCCACGATGCCCACGTCGGCGTAGGAGTTGTAGAAGGTGATGAACTCGCTGAGCACCTCGGTGGTAAACCCGGCTTCCCCGCCGTGGAACATCCGGTAGGAGACGGTGACCTGGTCGCCATAGACGTCCACGAATACCTCGCCGACCTCGTACATGTTGCTGGCGGCCAGCACGAAGGTCTGGCGGCCCTGGATGGACAGGTCGATGGGGGTAAACATGTACCACTTGTCCGTCAGGCTCGGGGTCACGTCGCGGAAGTGCGGGCCGAAGGAGGACACGGTGTTGCGGGGGAAGTGCACGTTCAGGTACTGGGTGTAGGTGTAAACGTTCTTGCCCTGCTTGTCCTTGGTGACGCGCAGTTTCTGGGCGTAGTAATGCCGCTGGGTCACGCCGGGGGCCTTGATGGTGTAGCGGTAGGTGTTGACCTCGCCGTCGGATTTCATGGCCTTATAGACATAGGCCATCACGGGCGTCGGCGCGTCGCCCGGCAGGACGGTGAAGGTCATCGTCTGCACGTTGTGCCGGGCGGCCTGGTCATACACCTCGACGGTTACCTTGATATCCTTGGCCGTCAGGTTTTTTACGGTGAATACCGGCTGCTCGTCCTTGGGGTTCCTGAAACGGAACTCCTTGGCCGGCTCGATTTTCAGCCGTTGCTGGGTCGCCGCCAACGCATCCACAGGGAGCAGGGAAACCGTGGCCAAGGCCAGGAGCAACATGAGGGATACGAAGCGTTTCATAAGGGTCTCTCCTTTAAAGCCTTTGTCTTGAACAGGCTCAACCATCAAACGGCGCACCCATGCGGATTCATGCATGCGACTGCGCGAATCAGCCCGGTTTTTCGTTCACATTTCGTTCACGCAGCCTTCACGCGGACTTCGAATTTAGGGGGTACATTGAACGTGCGGCGGTTTACGACGCGCAAACGGAAACGGTTTGAAAGGAATGGCGACATGGAAATGAACGGCAAGAAAAAGCGTATCGCGGGACTTCTCGCTTCAGTGCTGGCGCTGACACTCGCGCTGGGCCTGGGGCTCGGTGCGATGGCGGCGGAAGGCACGCTGACAGACGATGAGATTACGGGAATCGTGGATACCCAGACGGACAAATCCCAGATTACCAGCCCCATCATCCAGGTGGCGGAAAAGGCGCAGCAAAGCGCGGTCGGGGTGAACAACTACCAGCAAATCCGGCGCAGCCAGTTTGGCTACGGCTACGGCCTGCCCTTTGAAAGCCAGCCGGGCGCCTCGGGCGAGCAGCGCGCGGGCACAGGCTCGGGCACGGTGATTTCACCCTTCGGGCACGTGCTGACCAATTACCACGTGATTGAAGACGCCTCGCGCGTGACGGTCACGGTCGGGGAAGAAGAGCTTGAGGCGACCATCGTGGGCAGCGATTCCGACCTGGACGTCGCCGTGCTGCTGGTGCCCGGCCTTGATTTGCCGGCCGTTCCCCTGGGGGACAGCGACGCGATTCAGGTGGGCGAGTACGCCATCGTGGTGGGCAACCCCTTAGGCCAGCAGTTCGAGCGCAGCGTGACGGTGGGCATCGTGTCCGCCGTGGAGCGCAAGATGACCTCCTCCGGGCGCGACCGCTACGGGCTGCGGACGGAAAACGAGAACCAGATGATCCAGATCGACGCCGCGATTTCCTCCGGCAATTCCGGCGGCGGCATGTTCAATATCCTGGGCCAGCTGCAGGGAATCCCGACGCTCAAGCTGGTCGACGGCGGCCAGGGCTTCTTCTCCATGAACCCGAGGTCCGTCGACAACATCGGGATGTGCGTGCCCGTCAACGCGGCCAAGCCCCTCATCCGCTCGGTGCTGGAAAGCTACGACGCGGAGGCGGTGAAAGCCCAGGCCGAAGCCAACAAGGCGGCCGCGGAGGCCGCGAAGGGCCTGGTCGGCCGGCCGCGCCTGGGCGTCAGCATCACCACCCTGTCCCCCAGCTTCCAGCCGGTGCTCGAGGGCCTGCTGCCCCAGGGCGCCTACGTGGACGAGGTTGAAAAGGATTCCCCCGCCGAGGCAGCC
>JAAZAQ010000356.1 GCA_012514225.1 Clostridiales bacterium
TCAAAAACCTCCTGCAGGGTACCGGCCTGCTGAACATAGCGGGTGAAAAAATGGCGGGCAGCGGCACTTCGGGCTATCCCCGTTCAAGGCGGATGGGTGTTCCCCGGCCGCTTCTTTCATTGGAGGGACTCGATTGGACGGAAACCGACCGGAAACAAAGGCGCGAACCGACTGCCTGCCCGCAGACCGGGAAGGCGTCGCCAGGGCCGCCAACATCCTGCGCTCCGGCGGCCTCGTCGCGTTTCCGACGGAAACGGTCTACGGCCTGGGCGCGAGCGCGCTGAACGTCCAGGCCGTACGCCAGATTTTCATCGCCAAGGGACGGCCGGCGGACAACCCGCTCATCGTCCATGTCAGGGACCCGCGGGACGCGGCGCAGTGCGGGGTGTGGAACGCGCTGGCTGACCGGCTGGCCCGCGTTTTCTGGCCGGGGCCGCTGACAATCATTGTCCGCCGCCTGGGCGTCATTCCCCCGGAGGTCAGCGCAGGGCTGGACACCGTCGCGCTGCGCGCTCCATCCCATCCGGCGGCCCAGGCGCTGCTGGAAGCCTGCGGGCTGCCCATCGCGGCCCCCAGCGCCAACCGCTCCGGAAAGCCCAGCCCGACGACCGCCCGGCATGCGCTGGACGACCTGGAAGGCCGGGTGCCCCTGGTGCTGGACGGCGGCCCCTGCGCGATAGGATTGGAATCCACGGTGGCGGACGTGCGGGGCGCGTTCCCGCTCGTGCTGCGCCCGGGCGCGGTCACGCCGGAGATGCTGGCGATGGCGGCGGGGGAATGCCGCGTCGCCGACAGCGTGATGCGGGCGCTCCGGGAAGGCGAGGACGCCCCCTCCCCAGGGATGCGGCATACGCATTACGCCCCGAAGGCGAAACTGACCCTCGTGCGGGGGGACCCCGACGCCGTCCGGGCCAGAATCCGGCAAGAAGCGCAGGGCCGGAAAGGCGTGTGGGTACTTGCGCCTGAAAACCGGCTGGAAGGGTATGATAACTTTGAAATCCGCTCCCTGGGACGGGACGCGCAGGAAGCCGCGCAACGGCTCTTTTACCTTCTGCGGCAGGCCGACCGTGAAAATGTGGAGCGAATTTACTGCGAAACGCTTCCCCAGGAGGGCCTGGGGCTGGCGGTGATGAACCGCCTTGCGCGCGCCGCGGGGTTCGAATTTCTGGACGCCGGGGAATCCGGCGGCCGAGAAGAACGATGAAGAGGAAGGGAAAAAACATGAAAAGACTGCTCAGCCTGCTGCTGGCGCTCCTGATGCTTCCGGCGCTGCCGCTTGCGCTCGCCGAGGAGGAAAAGGTACTGAACCTTTTCACCTGGGCCACCTATATCGACGACGCGACGGTCGCCAAGTTCACGGAGGAGACCGGCATCAAGGTCAACTACACGAACTTTGCCAGCAACGAGGAGATGCTGCTGAAGATGTCCGCCGCCGGGAACGAGTTCGACGTCATCCTGGCCAGCGACTACGCCATCAACACCCTGCGCAAGGACGGGAAGCTGCAGAAGCTCAACAAGGAATGGCTGCCGAACTACGGCAACCTCGACCCGGCCTTCCTGTCCCAGTACTACGACGAGAACAACGAGTACACGGTGCCCTACACGGCGGGCACGCCGCTGATCGTCTACAACCCCGACCTGGTGGATATCGAGATAACGGGGTACGGGGACCTGTGGAACCCCGCGCTGAAGGACAGCATCGTGCTGATTGACGACGCGCGCAACATTATCGGCATCACGCTCAAAACGCTGGGTTACTCCTTCAACACCACCGACGAGGCGCAGCTGGAGGAGGCGCGGCAGAAGCTGATGTCCCTGCGGCCCAACGTGCGGTCCTTCAACTACGACACGCCGCACAACGACCTGCTCTCCGGGGAGGTCAGCGTCGGGTATATGTTCACGCCCTTCGTGCTGCTGGCGATGGACGAGAACCCCAACCTGAAGGTGGTCTATCCGAAGGAAGGGATGGGCTTTGGCATCGACTCCCTGGTCATCCCCGCCAACGCGCCGCATCCCGAAAACGCGCACAAGCTGCTCAACTTCCTGCTGGACAGCCAGGTCGCCGGCAACACCGCGGGCATGCAGTACTACCTCTCCCCCGTGCAGACCGCCTACGAGTTCATCCCCGA
>JAAZAQ010000042.1 GCA_012514225.1 Clostridiales bacterium
GGCGTCCTCCCGCAGCCCGCCAGCCTGGCGCAGGCGCTGGACGTGCCGCTGCTGGGCGTGATTCCCGAGTCGCCCCTGGTCTACGGCGCGATGCTGGAGGGCAGGACGGCAGCGGAAACGGAATCGGTGGCGCTCAACGCGGCGCTGGACGACGCCCTGACCCGGATGGAAGGCGGCGAGGCGCCCTTGCCGGTCTTCGAGAAACAGAAGCTCAACGTGTTCCAGCGCATCTGGAAGTGGCTGGAGGATTAGGCATGGTCACCTTCGAGGACAAGCGCTCCCGGCCGCATTTCGACTTCCTGCTGCTCATCGCGATGTACCTGCTGATGATCATCGGGGTGCTGGCGATTTCCGTCGCCACCTTCGACCCCGCCGTCTCCGGCGACCTGCCGCTGCTCAACCGCGTCCTCGCGTCCAACACCGGCTCCTGGCAGGCCATCTTCGTCGTGGCCTCCCCGGCGGTGGTCTGGTTCATCGTCAGCATCCCCTACGAGCACTTCAAGACCTTCGCGCCGCTGTATTATTTCAGCATCATCGCCTTCCTGCTGGTCGTGCTGGTGACCTCCAGCGCCATCCGCGAGGTCAAGGCATGGTTCCAGCTCAGCCTGGGGCGGATGCTGCAGCCCAGCGAGTTCGCCAAGCTGACGCTCATCCTGATGCTGGCCAAGGAGCTTTCCCAGGCGGAGAAGCCCATGGGGACCCTCCGCTCCGTCGTCCGCATCGGCCTGTTTTCCCTCCTGCCCGCCGGCATCACCTTCCTGCAGGGGGAGACGGGCAGCGTTCTGGTGCTGCTGGGGGTGACCTTCCTGATGCTGTATTTCGGCGGCGTGGACTGGAAGTGGATTCTGGCCATCGGCGTCGCCGCCCTGCTGGGCGTCGCGGGCATCTTCGCCTACGGCATCATCGGCGGCAGCACGGACTACAAGCTCCTGCGCATCCTCTCCTTCCTGGACCCCTACGCCTACGACCTGGACGCGGGCTACCAGTCCCTGCGCTCCCAGCAGGCCATCGGGGCGGGCGGGGCCAGCGGCGTGGGGCTGTTCGTCCCCGGCTCGATGAGCCAGCTCAACTTCGTCCCCGAGGACTGGACGGACTTCATCTTTTCCACCATCGGAGAGGCGGTCGGCTTCATCGGCTCCGTCGCCATCCTGCTGCTGTTCCTGTTCCTGATTCTGCGGATGCTGTACCTGTCGCGCTTTACCTATGACAAGTTTGGCCGCCTGGTCATCATCGGCGTCATGTCCATGCTGTTTTTGCACGTGGTGCAGAATGTCGCCATGACGGTCGGCCTGATGCCCATCACCGGCATCCCGCTGCCCTTCCTCAGCTACGGCGGCTCCAACCTGCTCACCAACGCCATCGGCATCTCGCTGGTGCTCAACGTCACCCGCAACCGCACGGCCGCGATGCCCGCCTACAACGTGCCCGCCAGCGCCGCGCTGCGCGGCCGGCGCAGGCGCCGCAACCCCGTCTACGTCAACGCGAGCGGGGGAAAGGGGCCCCTCTCCGCCCTGCGCAAATCCCGCGGCGACCGGAAGGGAACCACGCCGGCTTGAGCGCCGGCGCACCGGATACGGCAGTTTCGAAAAATTCATGAAGATACGGCTTGTCAAGGCCTGTGTTCGTCTGTATAATGCCGCTGCATTACACCGAATCGGAGGTTTGCCTGATGACCCTGGTCAAATGCCCGCGCTGCGAACTGAACTACATGAGCGCCAAAGAGAAGATGTGCAAGGTTTGCTACCGGGAACTCTACGGCAAACTGCCCCGGGAAGAGATTGAAATCTGCTCCACCTGCCGCGAGGCACAGGCGCTTCCAGGCAAGGACGTGTGCCTGTACTGCCTGCGGGAGATGAACAAGCAGAAAGGCCTAAAGGAAGACGCGGAAGCGCCGGTGGACATCGGCATGGACCCGGTGAGCGGGATGGAGGAAATCCTCCAGGACGTGGGGGCGGATGACGACCCGGAGTACCACGTGCTGGGGGACGCGCTGTCGCTGGAGGAAATGGGCGAGCAGGAAGATCGGGACGACGACGAAGACGGGGACGGGGATGACTGAACATCCCCGGCTGTTTGCGATCAGCGACCTGCACCTTCCGGGCGGGGACGACAAATCCATGGACCTGTTCGGGCCGCACTGGTTGCGGCATTTTGATAAAGTCAGGGAGGATTGGCTCTCCCGTGTCGGCGGGAGCGACATCGTCCTGATTCCCGGCGATATCTCCTGGGCGATGCGGCTGGAGGACGCGGTGCCGGATTTGCTGGCCATCGGCGCCCTGCCGGGCACCAAAGTCATGATCAAGGGGAACCACGATTTCTGGTGGAGCTCCCTCAGCCGCGTCCGCGCGGCGCTGCCGGCGAAGACGCACGTTATCCAGAACGATGCGCTGCGCCTGGGCGGTCTCGTTTTCTGCGGCTCCCGCGGATGGACGCCGCCGGGGGACGGGGACGAGGGGCCTGAGAACCGCAGGATTTACGAGCGGGAGCTGGCCCGCCTGGAGATGTCCCTGACCGCGGCCAGAAAGCTGTCCCCGGACGGCCGCCTGGTCGCGCTGTGCCACTTCCCGCCCTTCGGCAGCCGGGGTGAGGACAGCCCGGTCAGTCTGCTGCTGGAGCGCTACCGGGCCCACGACGTTGTCTACGGCCATCTGCACGGCGTCGGCTGCCCCGCCGGGTTTACGGGGGAGCGAAATGGCGTGCGCTATTGGTTCGCCTCCTGCGACTGCGTCGGGTTCTCCCTGGTGGAGCTAGCCTGACGTATTCAGCCGGGCGCGCCAGCCCTGGGCGGCCGCCCCCACTTTCCGCCCCGGAGCGCCCGGGCTGGCCCCAAGACCCGCCCGCCGACGCGGGAACTGCGTGACGCCTGGGAACGGACACCACCTGACGCGCCTTGAAACCCCGAATCGGCCGGCTCCCGGCGGAATCCGCCGCCTGGCCGGTGCGCTGCGCGGGAAAACCGGCCTCATCGTCCCGCCCAGCCTCACTTAAATCCCTTCATTTCAAGGGCATAACGCCCAAAGTCAAAAAACCCACCGGCGAAATACCCAAAGACAGCCAAAGCCTGTAATTTGCCATGGCTTGGGTCAACTTCGTCATGGCGCATAACGAATCTTCTCCGGATTTATCCGAAATGATAGTTCATTCATTGAAATAAAACATTCGTTCCCATACACTTGCCCGCCAAAACAGAACAGGCATTCGCAGTTCGGCGGGTTTTTCTTTGATTTCCGCGCGGGATTCAGCCAAAAGCCTGAACCGTATGGGCGTTCGCGTTTACCGCGCGGGGAGGGATGTGGTAA
>JAAZAQ010000357.1 GCA_012514225.1 Clostridiales bacterium
CCTTGACGACCGTATAATAGACCGTTTTCTCGCCGCCCATGCCACCGGACACCTTGCTCAGATCGTCATCCTTCAGCGACATCGTTCTTCCCCTCTTTTCCTTGTTTGGTTTGATGTGGAGCGCGGCCGCGCCTGCGTCCTCCGGGAAACTCCCCGGGCTTGAACCCGGGGGTTCCCGCCCTTGCGACGGCCCCGGTCGCTTGTCCCGGCGTCGGCTTCCGTCTCCAGTTCTTGATACGCGCCAGGGCGGCGGCTTTTAGGGCGGGGGAATCGCTTTCGTCCAAAATCGATAGGCATGATGATTCTTGCCGCTCTCAATGCCCTTTACACGTTTGCCGAGGGGCGCGGAGAACGACGCCGCTTTCCGGGGCCTCTCAATAACGCAGAAAGCAACACCCGGCGCTCAACCCGGGCTGCGTTGCGCGAAAATGCCATGCCTGTCGGGCAATTTGGGCAAGGAATGGAGGAGGCAGCCGGACTTGTCCGCGGGCTTTCTCGTATTCAGTTTTCGATTCGGTTTCCGATGCGCCCGCGTCAAACGCCGTTCGCCTGTTCTCCGATTCCGGTCAGTCGTTTTCCAGGCGCATCAGTTTGAGCTTTCGGTCCGATTCCAGGAGAAAGTCGTCCAGGCTGAGCTGGCCTTGCCTCCAGCGCTCGTAAGGCTGCGTGAATTCCTTTCCGTTCAGCAGGCGCTCCAGGTCCCGGTTCAGCACGAAGGCGGTTTGCATGTCCCGTCGGTACTGGGCGATGACCCCGGGGGAGACCAGATAACGCGTGGCTTCCTGCTGCGCGATGCGCTGCCGGAGAACCGACAGCTGTTCGTTCAGCTTGCCAATCTCAGCCCCTTGCGCGCTTTCGATCCGCCCAAGCAGGCCTTGCTCCTCCGCCAGCAGGCTTTCGATGTGTTCCCGCACGCCGGGGGATTCGACAGGCGTGTTCTCGCCGGGGAACAGCTGGACGTACGCGCTGGCGTGCAGCGATGAAACGTACTGCTCCGCGTACAGCAGGGCGGCCTCCGGGTTCTTTGTGCCGGCGCTGACGGCCAGGTAGCCCACCCGGCAGGGCACGACGCCCGTCTCCCCGGGCGAAGGCTTGACGAGCAGGGGGACGGTGCGCTCAAGCGGGTTGTCCATCGCGCTTAGGGTCAGGCCCGTCAGCGAATAGCCGGCGTATGAAATCAAGTGCTCCTGGTGGTACCAGCCGGTGTCGTCGGGCGGTTTTACCAGACGGTCCAGCCCAAGGGCAGAAGCCCGGGCCAGCAGCCTGCGCGTCAGCGGGGTGTCAAACCGGATTTCCTGTCGTTGGAAGGCCTGGGAGAACAGGCCCAGCATACGCGCCTGACGCAGCATCTCATCGCGCGGGTCGCCGGCAGAGTAGGGGAGGGCGTTCGTGCGCTCTTCCATCTCATCGCGTTCCCAGGCCTCCAGGAAGGCGCACAGCGCGTCGAAGGTTTCCGGAACCGCCAGGCCCAGGGCCTCGAACTTCTCGGGCTTCACCTGGTGGACCATGGCGTCCATGCTGACCGGCAACAGGAAGAAACCTTCCTCACGGGCGGCCTCTTCCTGCAAGAAGGGATAGCAGCGCTTCAGGTGGGCGCTCAGCGCCGGGCTCCGGCTCAGGTCCATCAGGTAGCCTTTGTCCACCATTTTCGCCGCTTCATCCCAGTCAGAGCGCAGGAAAAGCACATCCGCCGCCCCGCCCTGCAGCAGCCGGAGAAGATCGGTGTCGTCATCCCATTTCCTGTCAAGGTATTCGACGCCGGTTCCCTTGATTTTTTCCAGCGCTTCGAAATGCGCCTTGTCCTGACTCATCAGGCCGTAGATGACCAGGGGCCGCAAATCGCCATCCCGCGCCGCGCTGTGCAGCATCAGCCGAGAATCGAAGCCCAGCACCGCGCACTGCCGCTCGGGGAGGGGCACCAGGCGATTGCCCGCCCCCTCGATAAAGACGTCGCTGCCCAGGTAGGAGTGCAGCGCCTCGCGGCCCTGGCCGTTCCGGTAATAAAGCTTGTTTCCGTTGTTGTAGTAGACGCCGTCAGACGTTTCGTCCCAGGCGAAGGCCAGATTGGACTCCTGGACAGGCTCATTGAGCATACCCAGTTCCTGCTCCTGCCCGCTTTGCGGGTCGAAAACCACCAGGCGGGGCCTGCGCGCGGTTTCATCGGGGGTGTTGGCCGCCGCCCAGGCGTCCATCGCCAGGCCGGCGAGCGTCCCGTCTTGATATGCTGAAACGGCTTGGAGGTGCTCGGGCTGCCGCACGTCCGCCCGCTTCCCGTCGGCCAGTTGCCAGGCGGCCAGGCGGGTTTTGTAGCCGTTGAACGCTTCAGGCCGGAACAGGGCGTAGAGATGCCGGCCGGAGATGAACAGCTGCTCCGGCTGGCTGGCGAAGCCCTGGGATTCATCCATTGGATGGTCGGCTAGCGCAAGCGCCATGTTCGCTTCCCCCGCTTGCGAAAGGAGCAGCCGCAAGGTCATCGAGGCGCTGTCGTACCCCCAGATGTTTTGGTCGTCCGCGGCCAGCCAGGAAATGCCTTGCGCCTCTTCCCAAGCCAGGATTTTGTTCAGCTCCTCTGTTTGCGGCAGATAGTGGAGCAAACCCTCGCCCTGTGCCAGAAGGACCAGGCCGCCCTGCCAGGCGCACTGGCTGATGATAGATGTGTTCTCGCCGTTTCCTTCCCAAAGCGCCGCCACATCCCGGGGCCCCCGCGCCGGTTCCGGCATGGCGTCGCAGCAGATTGGCACGGCAATCGCCAGAACGCAGATTGAAGCTATCCAGCACTTTTTCATGGCTGACAATCCGCCCCCCTTTCTTGTCCCGAGGGTTGGTCTTGAATTTACAAAGTGTCCGCGGAAACTCTTTCTTCGTCCGGGCTTAATCGTATCACGGATTGCCGGGGCGCTCAATGAACGGAGGCGTTCACTCCATGCTTGGAGTTGGAAGGGGGGAGGAGAGGGCAATAATCGGATGACGCGGCGCTGATCATCAAGCCGTGATTCTCTCATTGCAATCCAATGTTTGGTGCCAGCTTGTCTATTGACTTTCCGCATTAATAAGGTGTTGAACATGACTAAGACTGTCCACAAACATATTGGCTGAAGTCTCTCCGTTTACAAACTTGAAAAACAGCAATTTGGTAGAAGGGATTGAATCATAATACTCATAACTGATGCG
>JAAZAQ010000358.1 GCA_012514225.1 Clostridiales bacterium
AGCCGGCTGGCCCAGGGCCTGGTTGGCGTGAAGCGAACCACCGGGCAGCACCCGGGCGGGATGGTCATCCTGCCGAAGACCTATGAAATCAACCAGTTCACTGCCATCCAGCGCCCGGCGAACGACCAGAAATCCCCTTCCATCACCACGCATTATGACTTTGCGTCCATGCATGACATCCTGGTCAAGGTGGACGTGCTCGGCCACGACGACCCGACAATGCTGCGGATGCTGGGGGAACTGTCCGGCGTCCCCTATCAGGACGTTCCGCTGGACGACGAGCGGGTCCGCTCCCTTTTCCGCAGCCCCGACAGCCTGGGCATCAGCCGGGACGACCTGAATTGCAGCACCGGGACCCTTGGCATCCCGGAGTTTGGGACCCCTTTCGTTCGCGGCATCCTGGACGACACCCAGCCGACCACCATGGCGGACCTGATCCGGATTTCCGGCCTTTCCCACGGCACGGACGTGTGGGCGGGGAACTCCCGGGACCTGATTCTCAGCGGGACCGCGACGCTGGCGGAATGCATCTGCACGCGGGAGGACATCATGACTACCCTGATGGGCAAGGGCATGGGCAGCAAGATGGCCTTCGACATCATGGAGAGCGTGCGCAAGGGGAAGGGGCTTACAACCTTGATGGAACAGGAAATGCGTGCCTGCGGCGTCCCGGACTGGTTCATCAGGAGCTGCTGGAAAATCGCCTACATGTTCCCCAAAGGCCACGCGGTCGCCTACGTGACCATGGCGCTGCGGGTCGGCTGGTACAAGGTGTATCATCCGCTGGCCTATTATTCAGCGTATTTTACCATCCGCGGAAAGGACCTCAACGCGCTGACCATGGCCAGGCAAGCCGTATTCCTGCGCAGGGAACTGGAGGCGCTGTACCGGATTGGACAAAAGGACCTGACGGACAAGAATGAGAAGGAAATCGTCGTGATGGAATTAGCCCACGAGATGGGCCTTCGCGGGTTCTCCTTCCTGCCGGTCGACCTGTATAAAAGCGACGCGACCCGCTTCCTGATGGAAGGGGACGCGCTGCGCTGCCCCTTCACGTCCCTGTCCGGCTTTGGCGAAAGCGCGGCGCAGGGCATCATCGACGCCCGTTCGGAGCGCTTTATCTCCGTGGAGGATATCCGGAGCCGGGCCAAAGTCAGCAGCACCGCCATCGACCTGCTTCGGGAGTGCGGCGCCCTGAACGGCTTGAACGACACCAACCAGGTGAGTTTCTTTACCCTGCTGTGAACCTGCCGGAGGAGACTATGATTGAGGGCGTCATCTTCGACCTGGACGGGGTGCTGGTCACGACGGACGACTGCCATTACGAGGCCTGGAAGCGGATGGCGGACGAAGAAGGGATGCCCTTCGACCGCGAAGTCAACCGGCGGCTCCGGGGTGTCAGCCGCATGGAAAGCCTGGACATCATCCTGGAAAACGCGGGGCGGGTTTATTCCGGTGAAGAAAGAACCGCGCTCGCCAAACGCAAAAATGCGTACTATGTCGATATGATTCATGGCCTGGGAAAGGACGCCATCCTGTCCGGCGCTTTGGAAACCCTGGAAAAGCTGAGGCGATTGGGAATCAAGTTGGCCATCGGTTCCTCCAGCAAAAACGCGCCTGCCATCCTGGACCGGCTTGGCCTGGCCGGTTATTTCGACACCGTCGCTGACGGGAACCAAATTCATCGCAGCAAGCCGGACCCGGACGTGTTTCTCCTGGCGGCAAATAAACTGGGGTTGCAGCCCGCGAACTGCCTGGTGGTGGAAGACGCCGACGCGGGCGTGGAGGCGGCCGTCCGCGCCGGGATGCGGGTGCTGGCCGTCGGCGCGGCGAAAGGAAACCCCCGGGCGACCGTGCAAGCGGAATCACTGGGGACGTTCGACCTGTCGGCGTATCTGTCGGGTGAGAACCGGGCTTAAACCCGCTTCTCCCTCACTTTCTTTTCAGGTTCAGCTTATTTTCCTCGCCCCGCACCAAGCGCGCGATGTTTGCCCGGTGCTGGTAGATGGCCAGGACAAATAAAATCAGCGCCCAGGCGCCATGGGGGACGAAGGGTTTGAAGATGAGGATGAGAACGGCGCTGACACCCACCATGGTCAGGCTGCCCAGCGAAACGTAACGGGTCAGGGCGATGACGACGATAGCCAGCGCGCCGGCGATGAGCGCCTCCACAGGGCATACCAGCAAGAGAACCGCGATGGAGCAGACGATGCCCTTCCCGCCCCGAAACTGGTAATAAACCGGCCAGTTATGGCCGACGACCACATAAATTCCCGCGACCATCGCGCCGGGATATCCGCAAATCAGCACGCCGACCCAAACGGCAAGGGACGCCTTGATAAAATCCCCCAGAAAAGTCAGCAAGCCATATCCAACCCCCATCACGCGGGTGACGTTGGTCGCGCCGGTGCTCTTGCTGCCTTCCTTCCGGATGTCCCGCCCCTTGAAGGCGGAAAGGACGATGCCGCTGGAAAAACTGCCGACCAGATAGGCGATGAGCGCGACGGACAGATACTGAAAAGGCGTCATGCCTG
>JAAZAQ010000359.1 GCA_012514225.1 Clostridiales bacterium
ACCATCCCGCTGGCGGGCACCACGGTGCCCCACGCGACGACTGGCTACTTCGGCACCGGCAAGGTGGTCATCCTGCCGGCCCCCGAGGGCACGGGCGTCATCGCCGGCGGCGCGGCGCGCGCGGTGCTGGAGCTGGCCGGCGTCAAGGACATCCGCACCAAGTCCTTCGGCACCAGCAACCCCATCAACACCGTCAAGGCGACCATCGAGGGGCTCAAGCTCCTCCGCTCCCCCGAGCAGGTGGCCAAGCTGCGCGGCAAGACCGTGGACGAGATCCTGGGCTGAGGAGGCGCCAAGATGAAACTGAAGATTACCCTGCTCAAGTCCCCCATCGCGCAGATGCCCAAGAACGTCCGCACGGTGGAGGCGCTGGGCCTCCGGAAAATCGGCCAGAGCGTGGTCCGGGAGGACAACCCCTGCGTCCGCGGGCAGGTTTTCGCGGTCAAGCACATGCTCCGCGTCGAGGAAATCAACGACTGAAACAGGAGGAGTCCCTCATGAAATTGCATGATCTGAAACCCGCGCCGGGCTCGCAGACCAAGGCCAAGCGTCTGGGCCGCGGCATCGGCAGCGGGCTGGGCAAGACCTCCGGCAAGGGCCATAAGGGCGCCAAGGCGCGCTCCGGCGGCGGCAAGGCGCCCGGGTTCGAGGGCGGCCAGATGCCGCTGACCCGCCGCGTGCCCAAGAGCGGGTTCAAGAACCCCTTCCGCAAGGAATACGCCATTGTGAACGTCGGCAGCCTCGAGCAGTTCGAGGACGGCGCGGTCGTGACCGTCGAGCTGCTGCGCGCGGCTGGGCTGGTCCGCGGGCTGAAGGACGGCGTCAAAATCCTGGGCACGGGCGAGCTGAGCCGCAAACTGACCGTCCAGGTCGACCGCTTCACCGGTTCCGCCAAGGAGAAGATCGAAAAGGCCGGCGGCACAGCCGAGGAGGTCTGAGATGTGGGAAACGCTGCGCAACGCGTGGAAGGTGCCGGAGCTTAAGTCCAAGCTCCTCTACACCTTCATGATGCTGCTGATTTTCCGCCTGGTGGGCGTCATCCCGGTGCCCGGCATCAACTCCGAGGTCGTGACCAAGCTGGCCGAGCAGTACGACATGCTGGGCCTGGTCAACATGATGACCGGCGGCAACTTCAGCCAGATGACCGTCATGGCCATGGGCATCACGCCCTACATCAACGCCAGCATCATCATCCAGCTGCTCACCATCGCCATCCCGGCGCTGGAGCGGCTGCAGAAGGAAGGCGGGGAAGAGGGCAAGGAGAAGATCAACAAGATCACCCGCTATTCCACCGTGGTGCTGGCCGCCATCCAGGCCGTGGGCATCATCGCGGCGCTGAACAACCAGACCGACCCGGTGACCGGGCTTCGGGTGCTGGACCCCGGCTACAACAACTTCTTCGGCCTGTTGACCATCGGCGTGGTCATGGCCGGCGGCACGGCGCTGTCGATGTGGATCGGCGAGCGCATCACCGCCAAGGGCATCGGCAACGGCATTTCCCTGCTGATTTTCGCCGGCATCATCAGCAACCTCTTCTCCGGCATCCTCACCGCCTTCACCGATGTGCTGGGCATCACCGCCTACGGCGGCACCGTGACCAGCTTCCTCATCCTGGTGCTCACCGCCCTGGTGGTCATCGTCGTGGTCACCTTCGTCGATTTGGGCGAGCGCCGCATCCCGGTGCAGTACGCCAAGCGCGTCGTGGGCCGCAAGATGTACGGCGGCCAGTCCACCCACATCCCCATGAAGGTGGTCTCCGTCGGCGTGCTGCCCCTGATTTTCGCCTATTCCTTCATGGCCTTCCCCGGCACCATCCTGGCGATGTTCGGCGACACTCCGGCCAGCCGCTGGTGGAACAACAACATGGGGCAGGGGCACTGGCTCAACCTGCTGGTGACGGCGCTGCTCATCGTCGCCTTCACCTACTTCTACGCCTCCATCTCCTTCAACCCCCAGGACATCGCCAAGAACATCCAGCAGCAGGGCGGCAACATCCCCGGCATCCGCTCCGGCGCCAACACCGTCTCCTACCTCTCCCGCATCTCCACCCGACTGACGCTGTTCGCGGCCATCTTCCTGGCGGCGCTGGCGACCCTGCCCACCCTCCTGTCCGCCTGGCAAAACGTCCGCATCCCCTTCGCGGCGTCCTCCATGCTCATCGCGGTTTCCGTCGCGCTGGAGACCATGCGCCAGGTGGAGGCCCAGATGGTGATGCGCAACTACAAGGGCTTCCTGTAAGCCCGGAAGGGGGTTTGAGGTGAACCTGATCTTCCTGGGCCCCCCCGGCGCCGGCAAGGGAACCCACGCCGGCATGCTGCGCGAGGAAATCGGCATCCCGCAGGTTTCCACCGGCGACATGCTGCGGGAGAACATCCGCGAGGGCACGGAGCTGGGGCTTAAGGCCAAGCGCTTCATCGACGCGGGCGAGCTGGTGCCCGACGAGGTGGTCATCGGCATGGTGAGGGAGCGCCTCTCCCAGCCCGACTGCGCGAAAGGCTACGTGCTGGACGGCTTCCCGCGCACCGTGCCCCAGGCCGAAGCGCTGTCCCGCTTCGCCGACATCGACAAGGTCGTCAACCTTGTCGTCGGCGAGGATATCATCCTGGGGCACCTGTCCGGCCGGCGCGTCTGCGCCGACTGCCGCGGCACCTTCCACACCCGCAGGCTCAGGGACGACAAGGTGTGCCCGGACTGCGGGGGCAGGCTCATCCAGCGGGAGGACGACAAGCCGGAGACCATCAAAAACCGCCTGGCGGTGTACCGCCGCCAGACCGAGCCGCTGATTTCCTTCTACCGCGAAAACGGCTTGCTGACGGACGTCCCCCTCCAGGGGGAGCTGGCGTCCGACCATGCGGTCCTCCGCGAGGCGCTGGGCCTGGAAGCGTGATTTCCGTTAAAAGCGCGGCGCAGCTCGACAAGATGCGCGCCGCCGGCGCCCTGCTCTACGACGTGCTGCAGCGCATCCGGGAGGTCATCCGCCCGGGGGAGACCACGGCTGCCATCGACGCCTTCGCGGAGGAAATCATCCGCCGCGGCGGCGCGACCCCCTCCTTCCTCCACTACCGGGGCTACCCCGCCTCCATCTGCGCGAGCGTGGACGACGTGGTGGTCCACGGCATCCCCACCGACCGCGAGGCGCTGTGCGAGGGCAGCATCCTCAGCGTGGACTGCGGGCTCGTCCTGGACGGCTGGCAGGCGGACAGCGCCTTCACCGTCGGCGTCGGGGACGTCGCGCCGGAACTGAACCGGCTCATCCAGGTGACCGAGCGGTGCTTTTTCGAAGGCGCGCGCGCGGCGCGCCAGGGGCAGCGCGTGGGGGACATCGGCCACGCGGTGCAGCGGCTGGCGGAGGAAAACGGTTACGGCGTCATCCGCGACCTGACCGGGCACGGCATCGGGCGCGCGATGCACGAGGACCCCGCCGTCCCCAACTTCGGGGAGCCGGGCCGCGGCGCGCGGCTGAAGGCCGGCATGACCCTGGCGGTGGAGCCGATGATTTCGATGGGCGGCTGGCAGGTGCGCGAGGAGGAGGACGGCTGGACCATCCGGACCCTGGACCGCTCGCCCTGCGCGCACTACGAGCACACCATTGCGCTGCGCGCGGAAGGGCCGCCTGAAATCCTGACCCTGCCGGGCTTTGTCTGGGAGGATGGTCCGTGAAGGCGCCCCTCAAAAGCGGAATCGCCGCGATATCGCGCGCGGGGCGTGACAAGGGCAGGGTTTATGTGGTACTATGCGAGTTGGACGCTGATTTTGTAACGGTCTGCGACGGTAGGCTCCGGCCGCTGGAACGCCCCAAGAAAAAGCGCCGGAAACACCTGCTCTCCATGCACCACGAGATGGCATCCCTTCCCGGACCGACGACCCCTGCAGCCCAGGGCAACCATGAAATCCGCAAGTTCCTGGAAAGCCTGAACGACCCTGATCCCCATGACCCGGCCTGAAGGAGGCTTGTTTGTCCAAAAGCGACGTCATTGAAATCGAAGGCAAGGTGGTCGAAGCCCTGCCCAACGCCATGTTCTCCGTCGAGCTGCCCAACGGGCACCGCATCATGGCGCACATCTCCGGCAAGATGCGCATGAACTTCATCCGCATCTACCCGGGGGACAAGGTGACCATCGAGCTGTCCCCCTACGACCTGACCCGCGGCCGCATCACGTGGCGCAGCAAGAACTAAATCCCAAACCCAAGGAGGAGGTTGCCCCATGAAAGTCCGTCCCTCTGTGAAGACCATCTGCGAGAAATGCAAGATTATCAAGCGCAAGGGCCACGTGATGGTCATCTGCGAAAACCCCAAGCACAAGCAGAAGCAGGGCTGAGGGGTTCCTCTTCGGCATGGCCTGCCGTCCGGGCGGCTGCCCGGGGGTGACCCCGGGACCGGAAGGCTCCATCATATCGCCGGGCGAAAGCCCGGCGCTCCCAGCGACAAGCAGAAATTTGGAGGTGTTCCCAGCACATGGCACGTATTGCGGGCGTTGATTTGCCCAAAGACAAGCGCATCGAAGCCGGCCTGACGTATATCTTCGGCATCGGGCTGACCACCAGCCAGAAAATCCTGGCGGAGACCGAGATCAACCCGGATACCCGGGTGCGCGACCTGTCCGAGAACGACATCAGCAAGCTGCGTGAGTACATCGAGCACCACGTCAAGGTCGAGGGCGACCTGCGGCGCGAGGTTTCGATGGATATCAAGCGGCTGGTTGAAATCGGCTCCTACCGCGGCATCCGCCACCGCCGCAGCCTGCCCGTGCGCGGCCAGAACACCAAGCAGAACGCGCGCACCCGCAAGGGGCCCAAGCGCCAGGTCACCGGCAAGAAAAAAGCCGCCACCAAGTAAGGGCGGACAGACAGGCTGAAACAGCCGCGGAGGATTTAAATGGCAAAGGCCACGCTCAAGAAGGTATCCCGCAAGCGCCGCGAGAAGAAGCTCATCGAACGCGGCGTGGTGCATATCCAGTCGTCCTTCAACAACACCATCGTCACCATCACCGACACCCAGGGCAACGCGATTTCCTGGGCGTCTTCCGGCGGCATGGGCTTCAGGGGCAACAAGAAGTCCACGCCTTTCGCGGCTCAGATGGCCGCCGAGACGGCCGCCAAGGCCGCCGCGGAGTTCGGTCTGCGCACCGTGGACGTGCTGGTCAAGGGCCCGGGCTCCGGGCGCGAGGCCGCCATCCGCTCCCTGCAGACCGCCGGGCTGGAAGTCACCATGATCAAGGACGTGACCCCCATCCCGCACAACGGCTGCCGCCCGCCCAAGCGCAGAAGAGTATAAGTAAGGAGAATCCCAGAAGATGGCAAGGAATACCGGCTCTGTATGCCGCATGTGCCGTCGCGAGGGCACCAAGCTCTTTCTGAAGGGCGAAAAGTGCTTCTCGCAGAAATGCGCCCTGACGAAGCGCCCCACCCCTCCCGGCCAGCACGGCCAGGCCCGCCAGCGCAAGATGAGCGAGTACGGCACCCAGCTGCGCGAGAAGCAGAAGGCCCGCCGCGCCTACGGCATGCTGGAAACCCAGTTCCACCGCACCTATGAGAAAGCCCTGAACATGAAGGGCGTTTCCGGCGAGAACCTGCTGCAGCTGCTGGAGCGCCGGCTGGACAACGTCGTCTACCGCGCCGGCCTCGCTGCCTCCCGCGCCCAGGCGCGCCAGCTGGTCAACCACGGGCATTTTCTCGTCAACGGAACGCGGGTGGACATCCCCTCCTACACCGTCAAGCAGGGTGACGTCATCACCGTGGGCGCCGCCAGCAAGGAGATGGACCTGTTCAAGGCCGCCCGCGAAGGCAACGCGCGCATCATGCCCAAGTGGCTCAACTGCGTCCACGACGAGCTGAAGGCCACGGTGGAAAGCCTGCCCGCGCGCAGCGACGTCGACTTCGCCCTGCAGGAAAACATGATCATCGAGTACTACTCCCGCTGACCTGTCCCGTTCCGACCACTTCACATTGAACAGGAGGGTAAGCGCGTGATTACGGAATCCATCAGCCCGCGCATCGAGCGCGTCGAATACCGGGAGAACGACCATTACGGGCGCTTCGTGGTGGAGCCGCTGGAGCGCGGCTTCGGCCACACCCTGGGCAACGCCCTGCGCCGCTCGCTGCTCAGCTCCCTGCCGGGCGCCGCCGTCACCAGCGTGCAGATTCACGGCGTCCAGCACGAGTTCTCCACCATCCCCGGCGTCAAGGAAGACGTCACCGAAATCGTCCTGAACCTCAAGGAGCTGTCCATCCGCCTGCACGTCGACCTGGTCAAGCAGGTCGAAATCATCGCGGAGGGGCCGGGCGTGGTCACCGCGGCTGACATCCGCGTGGACAGCGAGGTGGAGGTCGTCAACCCCGGTCTGCACATCGCGACCCTCAGCGAGGGCACCCAGCTGCACATGACCCTGACGGTGGAGCGCGGCTTCGGCTATGTGTCCGCCGAGCGCAGCAAGCAGTCCATCTCCGCCATCGGCGTCATCCCCATCGACGCCATCTACACCCCGATTATCAAGGTCAATTACTACGTGGAGGACACCCGCGTCGGCCAGATCACCGACTACGACAAGCTGGTGCTGGAGGTGTGGACCAACGGCTCGGTCACGCCGGAGGAGTCCATCGGCATGGCGTCCAAAATCCTCGTCAGCCAGCTGGGCATCTTCACCCGCCTCACCGACCAGCCCCTGGGCCTGGAGGAAGAGGACGCCGACGCCGGGCTGATGGGCAAGGCCGCCGAGATGACCATCGACGAGCTGGACTTGTCCGTCCGCGCCTTCAACTGCCTGAAGCGCGCCGGCATCAACACGGTGGCGGAGCTCATCCAGAAGGACCAGGAAGACATGATGAAGGTCCGCAACCTGGGCAAGAAGAGCCTGGAAGAAGTCGAGCAGAAACTGGGCCTGCTGGGCCTGGCCCTGCGCAAGTCCGAAGAATAACAAGCAAGCCCCAGAGGCCTAAGGAGGAACACCGCACATGGCAACGCAACGCAAGCTTGGCCTGACCAGCGACAAGCGCAAGGCGCTCATCCGCAACCAGGTCACCAGCCTCTTGTGGTACGGCCGCATCGAGACCACCCTGGCGCGCGCCAAGGAAGTCCGCCGCGTGGCCGAAAAGATGGTCACCCTGGCCATCCGCGAGCACGACAGGACGGTCGCGGCCAGCAAGCAATACCATAACGAGAAGGGCCAGATCGTCAAGATCGATGTGGTCAACGACGCCGCCAGCAAGCTGCACGCGCGCCGGCTGATGATGGCCTACCTGTACGACTTCCAGGAGCTGCGCAAGGACGACGAGTCCCGCAGCGAGTACCGCGAGCGCACCAAGGACAACAAGCATCCGGTGGTGGAGAAGCTCTTCCGCGAGTACGGCCCCAAGTACCGCAAGCGCAACGAGGAAAAGAACAGCGCCGGCGGCTA
>JAAZAQ010000360.1 GCA_012514225.1 Clostridiales bacterium
GCCGCGGGCGGGCTGAATATGGTCGTTTGCGGGCTGGTGCCCAGCCTGACCAGCAAGGCGGCGCGGCTGGCCGCCTTCACCGCGGGGGCCAAGGTCATCAAGACCTACGCTTACCAGTTGACGAGCGCTGACCTGGATGAAATCACCCGGTCGAAGCCCGACATCCTGCTGTTGACCGGCGGCACCGACGGCGGGAACAGCGAGGTCATCCTGGGAAACGCCCGCGCGCTCGCGAAGGCCGGGGGCAATTTCCCCGTCGTCGTCGCCGGCAACCGCAGCGCGCAGGATGAGTGCGCAGACATCCTGGGCCGGGACGGCCGCGCCGTCTACCGCGCGCCCAACGTGATGCCGGAGATGAATCGGCTGGACATCGCGCCGGTGCAGCAGATTCTGCGCGAGGTCTTCCTGAGGAACATCATCCGTGCCAAGGGCCTCAGCCGGGCTAGCGCCATACTGGACGATATCCTGATGCCCACGCCCTCCGCTGTCCTGGACGCGCTGACCCTGCTGTCGGAAGGGACGAAGAAAACCAAAGGCCTGGGGGAACTGGTCGCCGTCGACCTGGGCGGCGCGACCACGGACGTCTATTCCATCGCGAAAGGCCATCCGTCCAACCCCAACGTGCTGCTCCGGGGACTGCCGGAGCCTTACGCCAAGCGCACCGTGGAGGGCGATATCGGGATGCGTTACAACGCCCGGGGCATCCTGGAAGCCGCCGGCGCGGAGCGCCTTGCGGAGCAGGCGGGGTCGCCGCCGGAAGCCGTGGGTGAGGCGGTCGACAGGCTGCGGGATAACCCCGCGCGCCTGCCGCAAACGCCGGAGGAGGAGTCGCTGGACCGCGCCCTGGCCACCTGCGCCATGGGCGTGGCGCTGGGTCGGCACGCGGGCAGCCTGACCCGCGTCTATACCGCCGTCGGCCCGGTGGACGAGCAGACCGGGAAGGACCTGACCCGGGTGGGAAAACTTGTGGTAACCGGCGGCGCGCTGGTCTACTCAGACGCTCTGGGGGATATCGTTCGGGACGCCATCGCCATGCAGGAGCCGGTGTCGCTCACGCCCAGGCGGCTCGCCTGCGCGGCCGACCGGGGTTACATCTTGTCGGCCATGGGGCTTTTCTTGAGGGTGGACAGGGAGGCGGCCATGCAGCTGCTTTCCCAGTACCTTGGAAAGGATGAATTCGATGCAGCTGTCTAACAGGAAGTGGGACCTGGACTTCTTCATGTCCCAGCGGCGGGGGGTGCTGGATACCTGGCCCACGGGCGCGGAGGTGGACCTGGACGAAGCCCTGGCTTACCAGGCCGGCATCCCCGCGCAAAAGCGCTTCGTGACCCGCCTCAACGAGGCGGCGAAGGCCGGGAAAACGTTGATTCAGCCGCGGGCGGGAGTCCCCGTCATCAACGAGCACATCCTGTTGCTCAACCACCTGGAGAGGGAGGGTGAGGCGGACCTGCTGCCCACCACCATCGACAGCTATACGCGCCTGAACCGCTACGAGGACGCCCAGCGCGGGATAGAGGAATCCAAGTCCTCCGGCAAGGCGATGCTCAACGGCTTCCCGGCTGTCAACCATGGCGTCAAGGGATGCAGGATGGTGACCTCCGCACTCGAAAAGCCGGTGCAGGTGCGGCACGGGACGCCGGACGCCCGCTTGCTGTGTGAAATCACCTTGGCGGGCGGTTTTACCAGCTTTGAGGGCGGCGGCATCTCCTACAACATCCCCTACGCCAAAAACGCGCCAATGCAGGAAACGCTGTACAACTGGCAGTACTGCGACCGCCTGGTCGGGCTGTACGAGGACGCCGGAATCGGCATCAACCGGGAGCCGTTCGGACCCCTGACGGGTACCCTCGTGCCGCCCTGCGTATCCAACGCCGTCGCCATCATCGAGGCGCTGCTGGCGGCGGAGCAGGGGGTCAGGAACGTCACGGTCGGATACGGTCAGTGCGGCAACCTGGTGCAGGACGTCGCGGCCATCCGCATGCTGGAGCGCCAGACCCGCGAATATCTCGAGCGCTTCGGCCACGGCGACGTGATGGTGACCACCGTGCTGCACCAGTGGATGGGCGGCTTCCCCCAGGACGAGGCCAAGGCCTTCGCGGTCATCTGCTGGGGCAGCGCGGTCGCCGCCCTGGCGAACGCCACCAAGGTCA
>JAAZAQ010000361.1 GCA_012514225.1 Clostridiales bacterium
ACGCCGATGCGGGCGCGGGGGAAGGCGTCGCTGCCGGTCATCTCCAGGATGCTGCGCCAGCCGTTGTGCGTGCCGGCGCCGCCCTTGGCGCGGATGCGCATCACGCCGGGCGCCAGGTCGACGTCGTCGGAGAACACCATCACGTCCTCCGGCGCCAGTTTGTACCAGTTCATCAGGGCCACCAGCGCCTCGCCGGACAGGTTCATGTAGGTGGCGGGCTTGAGCAGCGCGACGCGCTCGCCGTTGAACCGCCCCTCGTACAAAAGGCCCTTCAGCTGGCGCCTGGGCGCCTGCAAGCCCAGGCTCCCGGCGGCCTCGTCCAGGGCTAAAAAGCCGACGTTGTGCCGGCTTAGCTCATATTCGGGGCCCGGGTTTCCCAGCCCCACCAGCGCCCTCATCGCGCTTCGCTCCCCGCTTCCTCCAGCCAGGAGGCGACGCGCACGCGCATCGGCGCGCCGATGCCGTCGCCGGTAAAGGTGAGCAGCGGCCATTCGGGCAGGCTGGTCAGCGGCTGTTCGCGCTCCTGGGCCAGCATGAAGGCCAGCGCCGCCACCCGGGTGTTGAACTCCCGCATCAGGGCGACCATGCCCAGCGCGGTGCCGCCGTGGCGCATGAAGTCGTCCACAATCAGCGCGCGCTGGCCCTCCCTGACCGCCCGGCGGGAGAGGGACATGGTCTCGATGCCGCCCTTGCCGTCGGGGAAGCTGATGTTGACCGCGCTGCCCTCGTACACCTTGCTGCTGCGCCGGGCGATGACCAGGGGCACGTTGAGCGCGTCCGCCGTCATCATGGCGACCGGAATCCCCTTGGTCTCCATGGTCAGGACGAAATCCACGCCCAGGTCGTAGCAGGGCTCCGCCAGGATGGCGCCCATCTTGCGGGTGAGCACGGGGTTGGCCAGCAGGTCGGACAGGTACAAAAACCCGCCGGGCAGGGAGCGGCCCGGATCGTTGAGCGCCTCGGCGGCGCCCCGGAGCACCTCGCGAGCCTCCGCCCGGGACAGCCCGGGCCGGAACAGCACGCCGCCCGCGGCGCCTGTCACCGTCAGCACCCTGCCCAAGCCATGCTCCGCAACGGTCTTCCCAATCAGCGCGACGTCCTCGCTGATGGAGGACTTGGCCGCCTGAAACCGCTCACAGAAAACCGGGTAGGGGATAATCTGGTTGGGGCTGTCCGACAGCATCCGGGTCATCGCGACCAGCCGCTCGCTCCGCTTCGCCTTTTCCATGCCGTTCACCTCGTTGTTCCTTCCGCCCATTATACCATACAACGCAAACGATTTCACGCTTTTTTCTAGGAAAGTTCGCATTTCCGGGCACCCCCGTCGGGCCCGGCCCCAGGCGAGGATTGTTGTGGGGGAACGCGGGATATGGTAGTATGGCGGCAGAGACAAGGGAGGAGGCACATGATGCGCGCAAAGGTGATTCTGTTGGCTGCGCTGGTGCTGTCGCTGCTGCTGCCCGGTTTTTCCGCGGGCGCGGAAGGCTATACGTTCGAGAGCATCCACGCGGGCGTCACCCTGCCCGAAGGCGTCTACGAGACGGTGCTCACGCCGGGGAACCTGAAGGACAACGAGGCGTTCATCGTTTCCCGCGGTTTCACGGTGGAAGGCCTGGCCGCGGATTTTGAGGCGCGCGGCGTGCTGCTCCAGGCCTATGACCAGGAGGAGGACCGGGTGCTGGTGGTCACGGCGCTCCAGGACGTGGACGCGCAGCGGATTTTCGACGTCAACGCGCACGGGACGGACGTCCGCGCGGCCTACCGCATCTCCCACGGCCCCCGGGGTTCCTGGGTGGTGCTGGGCTACCGTTACGACGCCGTCTCATGGAAGAATTTCGCAAAAATCGGCCGTTTCCTCCAGCTGCGCTATGAGTACCGCGAGGGCGGCGACCTGGTGCGCAGGGGATACCAGCGCCGCACCGTCCGCAACGGCTATTCCATCACGGTCGACATGCAGGTGTTCGGCCGGCAGTTGAAGGGCGGGGACAATACCGCGCTCAACAAGGTGTTCAACACCTTCACCTTCAGCAAAATCCTGCCCCTGCCGCCGCTTCCCATCACCCTGGACGAGACGGCGACGGCCCCCGTCGAAACCAGCAAGCCGTCCTTCACCATGAAGGGGAAGACCAAGGCGGGCGCCTCCATGACGGCGGTGGTCATGTCCTTTTCGACCGGCGCCTCCAAGGTGTTCGAAACCGTCGCCAACAAGGCGGGCAACTATACGCTGCCCATCGACCTGCCGGGCGAGGACGTCTACCTGATGACCCTGACCGTCCATTCCGAGGGTCTGGAAGACCTTTCCAAGGCCTACAACATCCGCTACCAGGCAGGCCTGCTGCCTGTCCAGATTACCGGCGCGCCGCCCGCGGAGCTGCTGTCGGACGAGCTCGTCCTCTCCGGCGTCACCACCGAAAGCGGCGTTTCCGCGCGGCTGACGGTTAACGGGGTGGAAACCGTGAAGAACGTGCCGCGCAGCGGCGCCTTCAGTTTCCCCATCGACACCTCCCGCGAAGGCGTTTACGACATCCGGCTGACCCTGTCCAAGAAGGGCCTCCAGGACCGGACCTTCCAGTACCAGACCAACCGATTCCTCAACGAGCAATCGCGGCAGGACGCGGTCAGGCAGTCCGCCGCCAGCCCGGGGTATGCCGAGCTGCTTTCAAACCCCGACGCCTACGACGGCCAGACGCTCACCTACGAGGGCTATATTACCAAAGTGGAGAACGCGGACGGCGAATGGCTGCTGCGCTTCGCGCTGCGCAAGACGGACCAGGGCTTTGAGGATTTGATGGTGCTCAACGCCGAGACGGAGCCCGCTTTCGCCATTGACACCCCGGTGCGCGTCTATGGCAGGATGGTGGGGCTGTCGGTCGGCACGGACGCGGCGGGCCGGGAGGAGCGCCTGCCCAAGCTTCAGTTGCTGCCGGCAGCGGGGGAGTGAGCCCCTGGATCCGGACGGAACAGAGCGGTTGGAGGGATCATCGCCATGAACAATTTTCTGTCGGAGTGGGACCAGAACCTCAACAACATGCCCTACGGGCCCCTGGGCGTCATCGCGATGTCGGGCATCGACGAGATGGGGAAGGATGTCAACCGCTGGCTGCTCAAATGGCATGAGCTGCAGGAATTGCAGGACCAGGAGTTCTACACCTCCCCCGGGCACGGCCGGGAGGACTTCCTGATCGAGGCGTCCTGCCCGCGCTTCGGCACCGGGGAGGGCAAGGGCGTCATCCGGGAGAGCGTGCGCGGGTACGACATCTATATCCTGGTGGACGTCTGCGCCTACAACGTCACGTACCGCATGTACGATTTCGAGGTCCCCATGTCCCCCGACGACCATTACCAGGACTTGAAGCGCGTCATCGCGGCCATCGCGGGCAAGGCCAAGCGCGTCAACGTCATCATGCCCATGCTCTACGAGAGCCGCCAGCACCGCCGCAACACGCGGGAAAGCCTGGACTGCGCGATGATGCTGCAGGAACTGGACCGCATGGGCGTCGCCAACATCCTGACCTTCGACGCCCACGACCCCCGCGTGATGAACGCCATCCCGCTGTGCGGGTTTGAGAACGTGCACCCCACCTACCAGATGCTCAAGGCCCTGTTGCGCGAGGTCAAGGACCTGAGGCTGGATAAGGACAGCATGATGCTCGTCAGCCCCGACGAGGGCGCGGTCCAGCGCAATATCTATTATTCCTCCGTCATGGCGCTGGAGCTGGGCATGTTCTACAAGCGCAGGGACTACACCCAGGTGGTCTGCGGCCGCAACCCCATCATCGCCCACGAGTACCTGGGCGCCTCGGTGGAGGGCAAGGACATCATCGTGGTGGACGACATCCTCTCTTCCGGCGAATCCATGCTCGACCTGGCCCGCGAACTCAAGAAGCGCAAGGCCAAGCGCATCTTCTGCATCGTGACCTTCGCCTTTTTCACCAACGGCGTCCAGGAATACGACGAGGCCTACCAGCAGGGCATCATCTCCCGCGTCATCGCCACCAACCTCACCTACCGGCCGCCGGCGCTCAAGAACGCGAAGTGGTTCGTGGAGGCGGACATGAGCAAGTATATCTCCTACCTCATCGCCACCCTCAACCACGACCGCAGCCTCAGCGCCCTGCTCAACCCCTACAACCGCATCCAGGCCCTGATGTCCCGCTACCGCGCCGAGCAGGCCGTCAGCGGCATCCGGCTGGTCTGAAGATGGACCGGAAACCGCAGGTGCCGCCCCTGCCCGCGCCTGGTGAAGGGCCGGGGCCCGGAGAAAAGAAACCCGGCCTGCTGGGCAAGTCCCGGGGGATGCTCCAGTCCGCCGCGGACTCGCTGACCGGCCGGGAGCTGCCGAAATTGGTGGAGGAATTCACCCGTGAAATGTCCATCCTGGCCGAGGGCCTGTCCGAGGACCAGGCCGCGCTGCGGGAAGCCCTGAAGCTGCAGGGCGGGGGACAGGACGAGCTGGCGCAGAAACTGCGCGGCGTCGAGCAGCAGCTGGAGTCCCTGACCCGCCGCGTGGACGAGCTGGGCCGCAAGGCGGAGCGTCGGCAGAAAGGCGAGGCCGGGCTCGCCAGAATCCTCCGCCAGGCCACCTGGCTGGCGGCGGTCATCGCCGCCGGGTTTATCGTGACAGCCCTCATCCGGCTGTTCGGAAGGTAAAATGGATTACGAAACGCTTCTGGAAACCTATCGCAAACGAAACCGCAGCGCGCTGGTGGACGGCATCACGACGGCGCTGAGCCATGTGGACGAGGTGACCGTCTCCCTGGGGTTGATGGAGGACAGCGGCCTGCTGTCGGAGCTGCTGGGCACCCTGAGCCTGGGCCTGCCGTTCGCCGTCATCGCCGTGACGGAGCAGGGCGCCGTCGTGCTGGGGCGGAAAACACAGAAGGCCGCCCTCCAGGACGCCTCCTACCGGATGCTCAAGACCGGGGCCGGCCTGGCGGCCGGGGCGGCTGTCATGGCCGCGGGCGCCGGCGCCCTGCCCGCGATTCCCGTCGCGGTCGGGGTTCGTCTCGCACTGGACCGCTACCGCAGCAGCCTGCTCACCGCGCGCCGGGTCCGCCGACGCACGGAGCGCGTCGCCGCCCTCAACGAAGCCCGCCGCGCCCGGAACCTGTCGGCTTTTTAGCGTTACAAAGCAGGCGCGGCTTTATAAGCGGCACCATTCAAACAGCTCGTCCCGCCGCCCGAGGAAGGCGGCTTTTTGATAGCCGGCTTTCCGGATGGCGGCTTCCCCCGTCTCGTAACCCGCCGTGATGTCCCGCGCCAGGTGGCAGTCGGAGGACAGGATGACCTCCCCGCCGATGCTGCGCCAGTAGGACAGCAGGGGGTGGCTGGGATAGGGCTCGCGGGCGCCGGAGCGCGCGATGGCGCCGGTGTTGACCTCCATCAGGGAGCACCCGGTGATTGCCGCGTCCATGGCGTCGGTCGCCGCCTTGACGTAGGCGGGGGACGAAGCGTCAAACAGGCGGCCGTCCCGGTTGTTCTTCATTACCAGGTCGAAATGCCCGATGATGTCCGGTTGGTAGGCGCTGATGTATTCGCCCAGCAGGCGATAGTAGTCCTGGGCCAGGCGCAGGCCCTCCCCGCCGTAAAAGGCCTGGACGCGGTCCCGGACCATCCCCGCGTCCCCGTCCACGGGGAAGACGCTGCCGTCGGGGCAGGCGACGTAATGGACGGAAGCGATGACGTACTCGAACGGCTCGCGGCGGGCGATGGACAGCGAGTCGCGCTCCATGCCCCGCCAGATGCGCAGGTCGCCGGCGTGCCTTTTTTGCAGCCGGCTGACTTCGTCGATATACTGACGCTCGCCCTCCCCGTCCAGCGCGTAGTCCAGGTCAAAATCCTGCAGGGCGTGGCTGGAGAAGCCCAGGCTGACGAAACCGTGCGCGATGGCGGAACGGACCATTTCCTCCGCCGTGCTCTGGCCGTCGCAGAACTGGGTGTGCACGTGGGGGGACGAGCGCTTCAGCATTCCTGTACCTCCCCGCCCGCCCGGAACCACCGGCTCACGATTTCTTCGGCTTGTTCGGCGCAGGCTTTGCTCGCGGCGAATACGGCGGCGGGCTTCGTGAAGTCCAGCCGCGCGTTGTCCGCGTCCAGCAGGCGGAACACGCCGCCCGCCTCCGCGACCAGGATTTTGCCCGCCGCGTAGTCCCAGGGGGAGAGCGAATACTCGAAAAAGATATCCGCCCGCCCGCAGGCGAGGTAGGCCAGGTCCAGCGCGGCGGAGCCTGAGCGGCGGATGTCCGCGGCCTTCCGCATCAGTTCCTCCGCCGCCCGGAAGGTCGGGCGTACCAGGCCGGATTCGTAGGGTGAGGTGCCGAACAGCGCCAGGGCCCGCCCGAAGGGAACTTCGGCGCAGCGGACGGGCTCCCCGTTTCTCCGCGTTCCCTTTCCCGCCCGGGCTGTGAACATCTCACCGCGGAAAGGATCGAACACCAGCCCCAGAAGCAGCTGATAATCCTCCGCGAGGGCGACGGATATGGCGGAGTGGTTCATGCCGCGCATGAAGTTGTAGGTGCCGTCAATCGGGTCCACGACCCAGGTGAGGCCGGGCCCCAGCGCCCTGTTTTCCTTCTCCTCGCCGTACAGCACGCTGCCCGGCAGCAGGGCGGTCAGCTCCCTCTCCAGCAAATCCTGCGTCCGCTTGTCCGCCTCGGTCACGAAGTTGGCGTGCCCCTCTTTCTGGCTGACGCCGCCCGCGCCCCCCTCCAGCATCACCCGGGAGGCTTTCCGGACGATGGCTTCCATGTGCTTTAGCATCTGTTTTCCTTTCATTGACGGAATAGGGGAAGTATAGCATGATACGGGGGCGCCTTCCACGAAAGGGCGAAGAGGGAGGGGAACTGTGAGCCAGCCCGGGCGGATGGATACGGCGGAACACCTGCTGACCACGCGCTTCCGAAAGACAATCTGGGGTCCCTTCCTGGCGGCGGTCTCCCGCTACCGCATGGCGCAGCCGGGGGACCGCATCGCCGCCTGCCTGTCCGGCGGCAAGGACTCCCTGCTGATGGCCAAATGCCTGCAGACGCTGCAAAA
>JAAZAQ010000362.1 GCA_012514225.1 Clostridiales bacterium
GACGGCGCCATCAAGGACATCGACGAGCTGGCGCGCGAAAAGGAAAAGGAGATCATGGCCGTCTGATGGACGACGCCCTCGCAGGCCTTCCCCTTGAGGAAGCCCTGGCTGCGCTGAAAGCCGCCGGGGAGGGTGTTCCCGAGGTGGAAGTGTCCATGCCCCCGACCGCATCCGCCCATCCGCAGGGGCGGGAGGCGAGGGTCGTCCGCGCCCGGGATGGGCGGCTGCTGGTTTCCTATTTCAAGACCGGGACGCCGGAAGGCTGAGGAGGCGGAAACGTGCTGCCGAGGCATGTGGCCGTCATCATGGACGGCAACGGTCGATGGGCGAGGAAGCATGCGGTCGGCGTCGCGCTGGGGCACCGCAGGGGGGTGGAAGCCCTGCGGGAAATCGTCCGGTACAGCAGCGACGCTGGCATCCAGGTGCTGAGCCTCTATGCTTTTTCCACCGAGAACTGGTCCAGGCCGCAGGCGGAAGTCGGCGCGCTGATGCGGCTGGTGGAAGATTTTTTCGTATCCGAAATCGAAGAGCTGGATGAAAAGCAGGTCAGCATCCGAATCCTGGGCGAGATCGGTGCCCTGCCGGACGGCGCGCGCAAAGCCGCCGCCGCCGCTGTGGAGCGGACACGGGACAACGGGGGGCTTCAGCTCAACATCGCGCTCAATTACGGCGCGCGGGACGAAATCCTGAGGGCGGCCAAACGATTGGCGCAGGAAGCGGCGGGGGGCTTCCTCCATGCGGCCGAGGCGACCCGGGAGGATTTTGAGCGGCACCTATACACGGCTTCCCAGCCCGATGTCGACCTGCTCATCCGCCCCGGCGGGGAGCGAAGGCTGAGCAACTTTTTGCTGTACCAGTGCGCCTACGCGGAATTGGTATTCACGGATAAACTGTGGCCGGATTTCACGGCGGAGGACTTTAAGGAAGCGTTGAAAGCGTTTGACAGCCGGGAACGCCGTTTTGGAGGGCGGGAGGCATGACGTCCAGGATTATCACCGGCGCGGCGCTGCTTCTGCTGCTGCTTTTCGCGCTGTATTTCGGCGGGTGGGTCTTCGCCATTCTTTGGATTGCCTGCGTGTGCATCGCGCTGTACGAGGCTTTTCACGCGCTGTCCGCCGCCGGCCACCGGCCGGTCGCCTGGCCGACCTGGGCGGCGCTGCTGGTCGCGATTCCGGGGTTCCTGCTGCTGACGGAAATCGGAAGCCTGCTGCTGATGGTTGTGCTGGTCGCCGTCACGCTGTTCATCACGTCGGCGCTGGTAATGTTCCGGGACCAGCCGAAGCTGGAAGACCTGACGATGTCGGTACTGCCGCTGTTCATTGTCGCCTTGCCGGGAATGAGCCTGCTGGGCATGACCCGGATCATCCCGATCGAGGCGCAGCGCGTCTATCTCGCCCTGGCCTTCTTTATCCCGGTTACCGGGGATTCGGCGGCCTTTTTCATCGGCTCCCGCTACGGGAACGTCAAACTGTGCCCTGCGGTCAGCCCGAACAAGACAGTCGAGGGCGCGGTAGCCGGCCTGGCAGGCAGCGTCCTGGCTGCCAGCGCCATCTACCTGATTGCCCGGGCGGTCGGCACGCACCTTCCGGTTTTTTTCCATTTCCTGCTGCTGGGTTTGCTCGCCGGTGCGGCGGGCCAGATTGGCGACCTGCTGGCTTCCCTGGTCAAGCGTCACTGCGGGGTCAAGGATTTCGGCAACATCTTCCCCGGACACGGAGGCATGATGGACCGGCTTGACAGCGTGCTGTTCGCGGGAACGCTGGTTTACCTCTACCAGGCGATGCCCTTCCTGTGATGAATCAACGCAGAAGCATCTCCATCCTGGGCTCCACGGGCTCCATCGGCACACAGGCGCTGCAGGTGGTGGACGC
>JAAZAQ010000363.1 GCA_012514225.1 Clostridiales bacterium
TGCGCGTGCAGCCGCGGGTGGCGGCGCTGCGGGGCAGCGGGGAGGTGCTGGCGCGGACGGAGGGCGGCCTGCTGCTGCTGGACCGCGTGGGCGGCGTGCCCATGCTCTGCGCGGACCACGGGCGGGCTGTCAGGGCGCTGGAGCCTGCCCTCCCCGCCGGGACGCATATCCTGGTCAGCGACTGTTCGCCGATGGACGACTGGCTGATGGAAAAGCGCGGGCTGGACGGGCGCAGCGTCTGCAACAACGTGGTCTACCTCGGCCAAAAGCCCGTGCCGGTGCAAACGGACATCGAACTGCGCCCCCTGCCCCTGTCCGAGGCGGAGCGGGTCAGCGAAAACTACCCCCTTCACGACCTGGAAACCATTCGGATTTTTATCGGGGAAGGCCGGCTGCTGGGCGGCTACCGGGGGGAGGAGCTGGTCGGCTTCCTGGGCTGGCACGAGGAGGGCAGCATGGGACTGCTGCACGTCTTCGCGCCCTTCCGCCGCCGCGGCTACGCCTACGCGATGGAAGGCCTGCAGATCAACATGATGCTCGGCCGCGGGGAGCTGCCCTTCGGCCAGGTCATCCAGGGCAACGACGCCTCCATGGCCCTGCAGCTCAAGCTGGGCTTCACCCGCGAGGACAGGACCGTCAGCTGGCTGTACAGGACGGGGGATTAGGGCGGGGAGGGGGACGCTGGGGGACGCCGTCCCCCAAACCCCCCGGCAAGGGACTTCGTCCCTTGACCCGTCTGTCATGACATAATTGCTGTTCCTTCCTTGAATACAAGCCAGATTGCGGAATAACTCGACATATGTTTTAATGGGGACAAACAATTACCTGGAAAGCGACGGTTTCAGTGGATGGCGGCAAACCAGGCCTTGCAAAAAGCGAAAAATGCGCAGAAGGATGAGTTCTATACGCAGTTAAGCGACATCGAAAGCGAACTGCGTCATTACCGCGCGCATTTTCGCGGCAAAGTCGTGCTGTGCAATTGCGACGATCCCTATGAAAGCAATTTTTTCAAGTATTTTGCGTTGAACTTCAATCATCTGGGGTTGAAGAAGCTGATTGCCACCAGCTACGCGGGCTCGCCCGTCATGGGGGAACAGCTGTCCCTCTTTGACATTGAAAGCGTGAAGAACCAAACTACACAGAAGAAGCATGCATACAAGATCGAGATTACGGAAGTCCCTGATGAAAATGCGGACGGCGCGATTGACCTGTCCGATGTGGAGAACCTGCTCAAGAACCGGAAGAATGTCCTGACGCTGCTGAAAGGCGACGGTGATTTTCGTTCCAGGGAATGCCTTGAGTTGCTGAAAAGAGCGGACATTATTGCGACGAACCCTCCGTTTTCATTGTTTCGGGAATATGTTTCTCAACTTTTCAAGCATGAAAAATTATTTATTATCATTGGCAATATAAATGCAATAACATACAAAGATGTGTTCAAACTTATATTAGAAAATAAGCTATGGCTTGGACAAAGTATTCATGGGGGGGACAGGGAATTTCGAGTCCCTGAATACTACCCACTAAAAGCCTCCGGATATAGAATTGATGATGAAGGTCACAAGTATATTCGAGTGAAAGGCGTCCGTTGGTTTACCAATCTGGATTTTGAAGAAAGACATACAAGCCTAACGTTGTTTAAGCAGTACTCTCCCAAAGAATATCCTTAATATGCAAACTACCACGCCATCGAAGTATCAAAAACTGCGGACATTCCATATGATTATGACGGTGAAATGGGCGTTCCGATTACCTTTCTGGATAAATACAACCCTGACCAGTTTGACATCATCGGCGCGAGCCGGTTTCTTGGAAAGCCCATGTCGGAAATCGCGCCCAAGGGAAGCTATGTATCCGGCGGCGTCAGATTCTACCTTTCCCAGGGCGACGGGACGTACCGACGCCTGTATGACAGAATCGTCATCAAGCGGAAGGATGCTGCGCAATGAAAATCCAGATGCATGAGCTGACTGTGCGCGAGGTTGCGCAGGGGTATGTGGACAATGCCGAGGAAGGCGTTCTGGGTTATGGCGGCAGGCTGAACATCCGCCCGAAATACCAGCGCGAGTTTGTTTACGACGCCAAAAAGCGCGACGCGGTCATCGATACCATTACCAGGGGTTTTCCCCTCAACGTGATGTATTGGGTCGTCAACCAGGACGGCACCTACGAGGTGCTCGACGGTCAGCAGCGAACCATCAGCTTCTGTCAGTATGTCAACGGGGATTTTTCCATTGGACACCGCGCCTTTCATAACCTGACCCCGCCGGAAAAGGAGCAAATCCTCGACTACCGGCTGATGGTTTACTTTTGCGAGGGAAACGAGAAAGAAAAACTGGACTGGTTCCGGATTGTCAACATCTCCGGGCAGAAATTCACGGAGCAGGAACTTCGAAACGCGGTGTATACCGGGCCCTGGCTTTCCGACGCGAAGCTCAAGTTCAGCAAAAGCAACTGCGCGGCGTACAACCTGTCCAGGGATTACGTAACAGGTTCCCCCATCCGTCAGGACATCCTGGAAACCGCCCTCCGCTGGATTTCTGGCGGGGCAATTGAGCAATACATGTCGGCGCACCAGCATGACCCGAATGCCAACGAGCTTTGGATGTTTTTTCGAAACGTCATCGAGTGGGTCAGGCTTACTTTCACCACCTACCGCAGGGAAATGAAGGGGCTGGATTGGGGCGGGCTGTACAACCAGTTCAAGGGCACGATGTACGACACTGCGGTGTTGGAGCGGAGAATCCAGCGCCTGATGATGGACGACGACGTCACCAACAAGAAGGGCATTTACTTTTACGTACTCAACGGCAGGGAAAAGCATCTGAGCATCCGCGCCTTCACCGAAGCGCAGAAGCGTACGGCTTATGAAGCGCAGGACGGCGTCTGCAGGGCCTGTGCGAAGCGTTTTGAATACTCCGGAATGGAAGCTGACCATGTTACGCCCTGGAGCAAAGGCGGGAAAACGGTGCAGGATAATTGCCAGTTGTTGTGCCTGGAATGCAACCGCAGAAAGAGTGCGATTTAGGAATCAGGAAACACAAATCATCACGAGGAGCCGTCCGCAAACACAAACCTGCGCTGCCAGGGAATGTCGCCCCCGGCAGCGCCTTTACTTCACGGAAGATGTATAATCCCCCTGGAAAGGAGGCGGCCGGATGGAGAGCGTGAAGGCGTTCTGGAGCCTGCCGCCGGAGGCGGCGTTCGCCGCCGTTCATGGAGCGCCGGCGGGGCTCTCCGGGGAGGAAGCGGAGCGCCGGCTGCGGGAGCACGGCCCCAACCGCCTGACCCGGGAAAAGGGCGGCGGCGCCCTCCGGCGCTTCCTGTCGCAGTTCAAAAGCCCCATCACCCTGATGCTGCTGTTCGCGACGGCGGTGTCCGCCGCGCTGGGCGAATTCGCCGATTCCCTCATCATCCTGCTCATCCTGCTGGCCAGCGCCTTGCTGGGCTATTTCCAGGAACGCAACGCCGGCAACGCGGTGGAGAAGCTGCAGGCCATCGTGCGCGTGACCGCGCGCGTGCGGCGGGACGGGGCGGAAGCCGAAATCCCGGTGGAGGACCTGGTGCCCGGCGACGTCGTGCTGCTCGCGGCCGGGGACATGGTGCCCGCCGACCTGCTGCTGCTGTCCGCCAACGCCCTGAGCGTGGACGAGTCCACCCTGACCGGGGAGACCTTCCCCGCGGAGAAAA
>JAAZAQ010000364.1 GCA_012514225.1 Clostridiales bacterium
AGCCAGGGGTTACCCAAGGCGCCGCGGCCGACCGCCACGCAGTCGGCGCCGGTCATCTCCAGTATACTCACGGCGTCCTGCGCGGCAAAGACGTCCCCGTTCGCGATGAGGGGGATGGAGACCGCCTGCCTGACCGCCGCGATAGCCGGCCAATCCGCCTTTCCCCCATACTGCTTCGAGCGGGTCCGGCCGTGCACGCATAGCAAATCGGCCCCCTCGTCCTCGCACAGCCTGGCAAAGGGCACTGCGTTGACGCTTTTTTCGTCCCAGCCCAGGCGCATCTTGACGGACAGGCGGCCTGGCACCGCGTGGCGAACCGACCTGAGGATGCGCCCGCTCAGCGCGAAATCCTTCATCAGGGCGCTGCCGGAGCCGGAGGAGGTGACCTTCTGGGCGGGGCAGCCGAAGTTCAGGTCGATGCCGGCATAGCGGCCAGTCTCCCACAGCAGGGCCGCCGCGCGGGCCAGCAGGTCCGGCTCCTTGCCAAACAGCTGCGCGGAAAGCGGGACCTCCCCCGGGTGGACGGCCAGCAGCGCCGCGTACGCCGGGCTGCCCTTGGGCGCGGTCAGCAGGCCCATGGCGCTGATCATCTCGCTGACGGTTTCGTCCGCACCCATTTGCCCGCAGAGCAAACGGAAAGGCCAGTCCGTGATGCCAGCCATCGGCGCCAGGAACAGCCTTTTGCCCAAATTAACGGATGTATTCAGGGGACGTATGCCCTTTCGTTTCTCAACTCCCGGATATGCCAACGTCCGTTCTCACGGATAAGGATGACGTCGTATCGCGCGGAGGGCCAGCGGGGCGGATACCACCCCTCTTCCGGCGTCTGTTCGCGCAGGCCGGGCAGGATGCGCCCGTCGATGGCCGGCACCTCCTCCGTGACGGTCGCCCGGGCGGTGTCCTCCCAGGGCCAGGACCACATCCACTCCATGCGGAGCCGATGGTCGATGCCGGTGACCTGGTAGGGCTCGTAAGGGTTGGTGCCCTCGCGGAGGGTTGCCAGGCGGGTGTCCAGGGGGAGGTACGCGGCGGAGAAGTACTTGTTCAGCTCCACGGGGTCCGTTTTCATCATGACCGTCATCGCGCGCTGCGCCATGCCGTCCTTGAGGATGACGTAAATATTGGCGGCGTTCATGGAAAAGTAGAAGGCGATGGTCATCAGCCCCAGGATGCAGGTGATGAGGGTGAGCCTGCCGGCGATGAACCAGACCAGGCGTCTGAGTTTCTTCATGAAAGGCGCGGTTTAGGGATGCAGCGTCGTGCCGAGGTCCTCGCCCTCCAGCACACGCAGGATGTTGCGGGGGTCGCTCAAGCCAAAGACCCGCACCTGGGGCAGGCTTTGCTCCGCGCACATCTGGAAAGCCGCCAGGTCCATGACCTTCAGCTCCCGCTGGATGGCCTCGCCGTAGGTGATGTCCCGGATAAGCTTCGCCCCTTTGTCCGTCCGCGGGTCGGCGGTATAAACGCCGTCCACGTTCTTGGCCAGCAGCAGCGCGTCGGCCTTCAGCTCCAGCGCCCGGAGGGTGACGGCGGTGTCGGTGGTGAAAAAGGGGCGCCCCAGGCCGCCGCCCAGAAAGGCCAGCCCGTCGCGCTCCAGCGCGGCGTCCGCCAGGTCAAAGCGGTAGGTGGTGCAGACGTCGGGCATGGAGAGGGCGGAAAACACCTCGGATTTCTGCCCGCACTGGGCCAGGGCGTCACGCATAACCAGGCAGTTCATGACCGTTCCCAGCATGCCCATCTGGTCCGCGGTCACCGCGTCCATGCCCTCGCTGGCGCCGTGCCGTCCCCGCCAGAGGTTGCCCCCGCCGATGACGACGCCAGCCTGCACGCCGCGCTTGCGCACTTCGCACAGGATGCCGGCCACCTCGCGGATTTTGGCATGGTCAAACAGCCATCCCTGCTCGCCCAGGGCTTCGCCGGAGAGCTTGAGCATGATTCTGCGGTAGCGCATCGGCCTGCCTCCTCCTTTTTTACAAGAAGGCGGCGCAAGCGCGCCGCCCTGATGGTGTACAGAATCGCGGCGGGTCAGTCCTTTTTCGTCATGGCCTCAATTTCGCCGGCCAGGTCGCTGACCTTTTTCTCAATGCCCTCCCCGCGCTCGTAGCGGGTGAAGCGGCGCACGGAGATTTTCTCCCCGCTGGCGAGCGCCGTCTCGTTGACCAGGGTCTGGACCGTGATGTCAGGGTTCTTCACGAAGGGCTGCTCCAGCAGGCAGACCTCCTTGTAATACTTCTCGATGCGGCCCTCGACCATGCGGTCGACGATTTTCTCGGGCTTGCCTTCGTTGAGCGCCTGCACGCGGAGGATTTCCCGCTCTTTGTTCAGGTTCTCCTGGGGCACTTCCTCCTTGGAGACAAAGAGGGGGTTGCTGGCCGCAATCTGCAAAGCCAGGTCGTGGCAGAGGGCCTTGAAGGCGTCGGTGTTGGCGACGAAGTCCGTCTCGCAGTTGACCTCCAGCAGGACGCCAATCTTGCCGCCCATATGGATATAGCTGTCCACCATGCCTTCCGCGGCGATGCGGCCGGCCTTCTTGGCGTTGGCGGCCAGACCCTTCTCGCGCAGGTACTCGATGGCCTTCTCCATGTCGCCCTTGCATTCGACCAGCGCCTTCTTGCAGTCCATCATGCCTGCCTGCGTACGCTCGCGCAGTTCCTTGACCATTGCAGCGGTGATTTCCATAACGTTTCTCTCCTTATTCAGTCCCGCGGCGCTCAGGCGCTCGCCTCGTCGTCGCTTTCGGGCGCGGCCTGGGCTTCATCCTCCACCTGGGCGCCCTGGCGGCCTTCCAGCACGGCGTCGGCCATCTTCCCGGATATCAGCTTGACGGCGCGGATGGCGTCGTCGTTGCCGGGGATGACGTAGTCCACCAGGTCGGGGTCGCAGTTGGTGTCAACAATGGCGACGATGGGGATTTTCAAGGCGCGGGCTTCAGCGATGGCGATAGCTTCCTTCTGCGGGTCGACGACGAATATCGCGCCGGGCAGGCCTTTCATGGTGCGGATGCCGCCCAGGTTGCCGTTGAGCTTGTCGCGCTCGTGCATCAGCTTGATGACTTCCTTCTTGGGGAGCACGTCAAACTGGCCGTTGGCCTCCATCTTGTCAATCTCGTTGAGCCGGTCCACGCGGGAGCGGATGGTGCGGTAGTTGGTCAGCATGCCGCCCAGCCAGCGCTTGTTGACGTAGAACATGTTGCAGCGCTTGGCCTCAAACTCGATGGATTCCTGGGCCTGCTTCTTGGTGCCGACGAACAGGATGGACTTGCCCTCCATCGACAGGTTGCGTACGAACACGTACGCCTCCTCGATTTTGCGGACCGTCTTCTGCAGGTCGACGATATAGATGCCGTTGCGCTCGGTGAAGATGTAGGGCGCCATTTTGGGGTTCCAGCGCCGGGTCTGGTGGCCGAAGTGCACGCCTGCTTCCAGCAGGCTCTTCATAGAGATGACTGCCATGGGTTCCCTCCTTGTTGTTGCCTCCGCGGGTTTCAGCCTGTCCGGTCACCTTTCGGCACAAACGGACAGTCCACCCGCGTGTGTAATGCCCGAGGATTATAGCACAACACCGTCCGGGGCGCAAGTTCCCGGGCGGTGCTTTATCAGTCAAACGCGCGTAGCCCCGTACCAAGAGAACGAGAAGCCGACGGGAAAGGCGACACCTTTAATCGGCGAAACCTTCCAGCACCTGCTGCTTCGCCTGCTTCGACAGTACCGCCTCCACATCCTTCGGGACCATCGGCCGGTAGTACAGGAAGCCCTGCGCCTCGTCGCAACCCATCTCCCTGAGGAAACGCGCCTGCTCCTCCGTTTCGACGCCTTCCGCCGTCACCGCGAGGTTCAGTTCGCGCGCCAGCCCGATGATGTTTTCCACAATCACCCGCCGCTTGGGGTCGTCCGCGACGATTTCGTCGATGAGGGACTTGTCGATCTTGATGCGGTCGATGGAGAACACGCTCAGCCTGCGCAGGGCGGAATAGTCCGAGCCGTAGTCGTCGATAGCCAGGGAGACGCCCATCCGCTTCAGCCCGCCGATGGCGCTCATAATCTGGTCCCCATACATGCCGGTGGTGCTTTCCGTGACCTCCAGTTCGAGGTTTTCAGGCTCTAAGCCGGATTGCATTAGCTTATCCCGCACCATCTCCAGCACGCCCTCATCCTGCAGCTGGAGGAAGGTGAAGTTAACGGCCATTCTCAAAGGGCCGTGCCCCGCGTCAATCCACGACTGCGCCTGCCGGCAGGCTTCGCCGAGAACCCAGGCGCCGATGCGGATGATCATCCCCGTCTGCTCCGCGATGGGGATGAACACGCCGGGTGAAATAAAGCCAAGCGTCGGATGGTTCCACCGCAGGAGGGCTTCCACGCCGACCACCCTCCCGGTCCTGAAATCCAGCTGCGGCTGGTACACGAGAAAGAGCTCCCCGTTGTCCAGCGCGGTCCGCAGGTTGTTTTTCAGCATCACCGTGTTGTACGCCTCGCTCTTGCGCTGCGTGGAGTAGTAGGCATAATGCCTTCCCGGCTCGTGCTTGGCCTCATACATCGCGAAGTCCGCGTTGTTGAGCAGTGTGACCGCGTCCATGCCGTCCTGGGGGCTCGCGGCGATGCCCAGGCTGGCCGTCATGTAGAACTCCCTCTTTTCAATCCGGAAAGGTTCCTTGAAGGTGTCCAGCAGCCGCTGGGCGATTTCCGATACGGTCTCCTGCGAACGCTGCACGGTCGCGTACAGGAATTCGTCCCCGCCATAGCGGGCCAGCAAGTCCTGCGGCCGGGTGACCGCCAGCAGCCGGTCGGCGATGATCCGGATGACCTGGTTGCCGATATAGTGGCCCGCGGTGTCGTTGACGTCCTTGAAGGAGTCCACGTCCATGAACATGACGGAGACCCGCTCTTCAGGGCCGGCCTTGCGGAGCATCTCCTCCACCATCGGGATGAAGCGGTCGCGCTTGAGCAGGCCGGTCAGGGGGTCGTGGAAGGCCAGGAAGGTCAGCTCCTTTTCCGACTCGGAACGGATGAAGAAGCCCGCCAGGTCGTTGGCCGCGATATGGAAAAAGTCCTCGGTCACCTGCAGCAGCGCGTTCCGCTTGGTCTTCAGTTCGACCAACAGGACGTTGGTGATATTGTTCTTCATGGAGAACGGGGAGAACATGACGGACTGGATGTCATAGGCGCTCAGGTACTTGCCCATTTCGGAGTCGGGCTCGAACTGGTCGCAGTCCACAAAATAGGTGCTGCCCTGCTCGTAATAGGCGTACTTGTTCAGCAGGCTCTGGTACGCGTGGCGCGCGATTGCGCCTTTCTCCTCCGGGTCGTTGACCATGCAGTCGTTGTGATGGCACAGGGAGATGAAGCCCTCGCCCCCGATTTCCAGGTGAATCGCGTTCTTGTTTTCCAGATACTGCGCGATGATGTTGAGGGCCTTGACGATGCTGTCGTGGTAGGTGTCCTCCGAAGTGACCCGCAGGACGGCCGACAGGTCCGTCAGCGCCTTCTGGAAGCGGAGGCTTTCGACGCTCTCCCGCAGGCGGCTGCGGTAAATCCGGTTGACATAGATGGTCAGCCCGGCGGTGATGCCGATGGCGACCACACGCAGAAGGTAGTCGATGTCCTCAATGCGGACATACTCGACATTATGCTGACGCGCCAGGAACAGCTGCACGACAGCAATCACCATCGCGCCGGCCAGCATGACCCTGTGGTTGCTGAATACCGTGGAAATCGCAATGAGGATAAAAACGAAGGACCACACCGTGATGGCGCCCTTGTCGCCATAGTTGAGCAGGCTGATGAAAATCAGGGTGACAAGAACCATCGTGATGATGGCTTCCTGCGCCTTGATGCTGATTTTCAGCCGTTTTGCGTAGATGACCATCATCCCGGACAGCAGGATGAACGCGCTGAACAACAAGCCGTATACCAGCAGGTTGTAGGTCGAGTACTCCTTCATGACCAGCGTCCGGTACGCGAGGTTCAGGAAAGCCATCGAATGGATGATGTACCCGATTTTCACATACAGGCTTTCGCGGGCGGCGTCGTCCAGAATCTGGTCGCCCGTCGGTTCCGGCCCGCTGGCAGGCGCCTCGGCAAATCGTATTTGCGTATGAGATAGAGGATGGTCATGATGGGAAGCATGGTGAAAACGATGCCCAGCTGCGGGAAGACGCCGTCGTACGTCTCATTGGTGATGTAATCGGTCATGGCGCCCAGCACGATGGTCAGCGAGAAGGAAACCGTCAGCCATCTCGCCTGGATTCTCTCATAGTTGTCTTTTGTGTTGAAATACCAGTGAACCGACAGGACGATGCAAATCGCGCTGGAAAGGATGAACTGCGCGGTATGGAACCAGTTCCAGAAGGAACCGACCCAGAGGTTGGTCCAGCCAAAGCTCGTACGGAAAATATGATAATGATAATCCGCGCTGTTCCAACGCACCAGGAAAACCAGCAGATTGAGCGCCGCCGGGGTGTATATTGCAAAGTACACCCACTTTTTCTTCAGCAGCTTCTTTTTCCCGGTGACGACCAGGAAGAGGTGAAGGATGAGGCTGTAAATCGTTCCCCAGCCCAGCACGCCGATTTTCCGGATGGCAAGTGCGGTTTGGGCATCAGGCGCGGAGTTGGACAGGCTGAACACCATCGCCCAGACGGCGGTCGCCGTCATGGCCGAGGTCAGCAGCCGGGTCTTGCTGGTCTGCGGCTTGATGCGCCCGGCGCTGGAACTTGCGTAGGCGTAGATGATGAAAACGGCATAATAGAGCCAAGATAAAGCGTCCTGGGAAATCTGCAAGGTTTCCTCCTGCA
>JAAZAQ010000365.1 GCA_012514225.1 Clostridiales bacterium
TAGGCAGCTACGAGGGCGGTTACCGCCTGTTTTTCCAGGGGCTGTTCATGGCGCCGCACACCGTCTGCCAGGCCAAGAAAACCGCCGCGCTGGCCGCGCGGGTGGCGGAGCTGCTGGGCTTTACGGCGCTGCCCGGCGCGCTGGAGGAGCGCAGCGACATCATCCAGGCGCTGCTGCTGGGAACGCCGGAGAAGGTTGCCGCCTACTGCCTGGGGCTGCAGAGCGGCTCCCCGGTGGACGCCTTTTTGACCCCGGAGCCCTGGGACATGCCCGGGTACGCCGACCCGGTCATCATGGCGGCGGGCGCCTTCGTGCAGGGCGCCTCCATCGAATTGAGCTGCGACGCGCCGATGCGGCCGCCCTACGCGGTCTACCAGCAGGGCGCCCTGACCTATGAGTCGGGGAGGCGCGCCCTGAAACGCGCCTTCGGCCGGCTGACGGAGGTTTGCGATGCGTGAGTGGACGCGGCAGCAGCTTTCGGCCATCCAGGCGCGCAACCCCAGCGTGCTCGTCAGCGCCGCGGCGGGCAGCGGCAAGACGGCGGTATTGATCGAGCGGGTGATGTCCCTGCTGCAGGAAGGAATCCCGCTGGACCGCATGCTGGTGATGACCTTCACCCACGCCGCCGCCAACGAAATGAAGGAGCGGCTGACGGAGCAGCTGGCCGCCGCGGCGGCGGAAAACCCGGGGCTCAAGCGGCAGTACGCCCTGCTGCAGCGCGCGGACATCGGGACGCTGCACAGCTTCTGCCAGAAGCTCATCCGCCGGCATTTCCAGGCGGCGGGCACGGACCCCCTGTCCAAACTGGCGGACGAGGCGCTGGCGGACGAGTTGCTGCGGGAGGCGATGGACGCCGCGCTGGATGATTTTTACGCGGCGCCGGACGAAGACGCGCAGGCGCTGGCCGACCGCTTCCCCGAATCGGACATCCTGGCCATGATCCGGGCGCTGCACGCCTTCCTGATGGCGCAGGCGGCGCCCTGGGAATGGCTGGAGCGCCACGCCGGCAAGACGGAGGAAGGCGACCTGTACGTGCACCCGCTGTACGCCTTCGCGGTGCGGGAGGCCGACCTGCTGCTCTCCGGCGCGGAGGACCTGACCCGGGCCGCCCTCGGGCTGTGCGCCCGGCCGGACGGCCCCGGGCACTACGCATCGGCGCTGGAGGACGACCTGCACCTGGCGACCACCCTGCGGGCCGCCCTGAAGGAAACCGGCAGGCTGCACTGGCCAAACCTGGCTTTCTCGCGGCTGCCGTCCAGGAAAACGGCGGAGGGGGAGGACCCGGCGCTGGCGCTCCAGGCCCGCGAATGGCGGAAGAAGACCAAAAAACGGATCGAGCAGGCGATTAAGCTGCTGCCGTGCAGCGACGCGCAGGCCGAAGCGTGGATGGAGGACATCCGGGCGACATGGCCGCAGCTGCGCGCGCTGGCCAAACTGACCCGGGACGCGCACGGTCGTTACCAGGAGGCCAAGACGTCCAGGAGCCTGTGGGATTTCAACGACCTGGAGCACTTCGCGCTCAAAGCCCTCTCCGACCCGGATACCGCAAGGGAGGTCTCCGGCGCGTACGACGCCCTGTTCGTGGACGAGTACCAGGACGTCTCCCACATCCAGGAAGCCATCATCACCCGGCTGGGCAGCGGGCGCAACACGCTGTTCATGGTCGGCGACGTCAAGCAGAGCATCTACCGTTTCCGTCTGGCCGACCCGACGCTGTTCATCGGCAAGTTCAAGCGCTTCTCGCAAACGGCGGACGCCCAGGAGCGGCTCATCACGCTGAAGGAGAATTTCCGCTCCCGCCCCAATATCCTGAGTGCCGTCAACCTGGTGTTCGAGCACGCGATGCGGGAAGGGGCGACCGAAATCGAGTACGACGACCAGGCGCGCCTGACGACGCTCAGCCCGCCGGACGACGGCGACCCGGCGGTTGAGCTGTGGCTGATCGAGAAGGGCGAGGAAGAGGAAGAAGAAGAGGAATTCCCGGACGCGCCGGAGGCGGAGGACGCCGATGGCGCCGGGGATGGGGAAGCGACGGAACCCGCGCCCGGCGAAAAAGGGCAGGGCGAGATGGAGAGGGCCTTCGTCTATGAGGCGCGCCTGATTGCCCGGAGAATCCGCGAGCTGCTGGGCACCTACGTGGGCGAAGGCGAAAAGCGCAGGCCGCTGCA
>JAAZAQ010000043.1 GCA_012514225.1 Clostridiales bacterium
CGCGTTTCGTTCAGCTCCTGCTGCGAAAACTCCTCCTCCTTCGTCTCCCAGCGCAAGTCTTCAAAGCCCTCGTCCTTTTGCTGGATTTCATTGACCGCGCGGATGGTTTCCGGGTCGAAGGTGTTCCCGCAGGAGCCGCAGGTCATTTCCTGCTGCCGGCCGTCGTAGTTCAGCGGCGCGCCGCAGGAGGGGCACTTGTATGTCAGCGTGCTCATCGTTCCTCGCTTCCTTCCTTCCGGGGCCGCCGGACCGGGCTTTTCCCCAAAAGGACGTCAGTTGGATGATACCATCCGCATCTTACTATAAAGCGCCTGTTTTGTATAGAAACCGGGCCCGGCGTGAAAGGCGGCCGCCGATGCCCGGCAGGGGCGGGGATTCAAGGGTCTTGCGCCATTCGCACGCCTGTGCTATCATACCAATAGTCAAAGATGGTCAACATCTTTGGCGGACGATGGAGGTGACGCCCATGCGGCTGAGCGATATGATCGAGGAGTTCATCAAGGAACTCTGGGTGAAGGACGAGGCGGAAGTGGAGCTCAAGCGAAACGAACTCGCCCAGTATTTTCGCTGCGCGCCATCCCAGATTAACTATGTGCTGTCCACCCGCTTCACACCCGACCACGGATACGCGATCGAGAGCCACCGGGGCGGCGGTGGGTTCATCCGCATCATCCGGCTGCAGCATGAGGACGCGGACCACCTGACCTACCTGCTCAGCGAGCGGGTGGGGGAGGCCATCACAGCCCAGGAAGCCCGGGTTATCTGTCTGCAACTGGCCGAGCAGGGTACGATTACAAGGCAGGAGGCCGAGCTGATGCACGCGGCGATCGGCCCCCAGGCGCTGTCCGTCCCCATCCCCGAGAGCCTGAAAGCCGCAATCCGTGCCAAGACCCTGCGCAGCATGTTGCTGAGCATCGCCCAGCAGGCCTGAGCGCCGATTGGAGGAAAGAATGATTTGTGAAGTTTGCCGTCAGCGCGACGCGGACATCGTGTTCAAGACCGTGACGGGCGGCCAGGTCGCCACCCGCGCCATGTGCATGAAATGCGCCCAGAACATGCAGCAGGAAATGATGAAAATGTTCGTCGCCCTGGGCTTCAAGCCCGAGCAGGTTTCCGGCGTCCACCAGGAGGAAACGTCCGAGGCCGCCCTGCCCAAGCCCGAGATGCCGCGGTTCCTCTGCGCCCACTGCGGGCGGCCGTACGACCGTCTCGACGAGCACACCATGGCCGGCTGCGCCCATTGCTATGAGGCGATGGCGGAGGATTTGGCTGCGCAGTTCGCACCGGATACCGCGCCCAAGGCCGCCGACAGCCGCGGCAACGCCCGCGGCGGGCATGACGAATTAAACCTCCGGCTGATGGAAGCCGTCATCCGGGAGGATTTCGAGCTGGCCGCCCGGCTCCGCGACCAGCTGCGGACACGGGACCAGGAGGGGCCGGCGGAGTGAAGCACCCGTCCATCCTGACGGCTCAAGCGATGCTGCGCAGGAACTACCAGGACCTGCGCTTTTGCCCCCAGGACGACGCGGCCGAGCTGGCAGCCGGCAAGCGCCGCGCCCTGGACCGGCTGCTTGAAAAAAGGCCCGCCTTTGAGGTGCTGGAAGCCGCGGAGGAATGGGCGGACCTGCCCTACGAGGATACGGCGCTGTTGAACGGCGGGGCGGAGAAGCTGCGCGAAGCCGCGCTTGCGCGGGACGCGGAGGAAAACCTGCTGGTCGCCGTCAACATGGGGGAGCATCTGCAATTGATGGCGCGGGGGGCGCAAAGCGAAGCGCCGCTCTTGGTGTCCCGCGTCCGGGAGCTGGAGGGCGACCTGAGGGACGA
>JAAZAQ010000366.1 GCA_012514225.1 Clostridiales bacterium
AAAGGGAGGTTTCCTTGCCGGATTCGTTTGCCATCCATCCCTGGAAGGTCGTCCAGACCGCTTTCCGCCCGGAGGACCAGCGCTTCGCGGAGAGCCTGATGTCCCTGGGCAACGGCGCCTTCGGGCTGCGCGGAAATTTTGAGGAGCACTATTCCGGTGACACCCACCGGGGCACCTACCTGGGCGGCGTCTGGTTCCCGGACCGGACCCGCGTGGGCTGGTGGAAGAACGGCTACCCCGAGTACTTCGGCAAGGTCATCAACGCCGTCAACCTCATCGGGGTGGACGCCATCGTCAACGGTGTCAGGCTGGATCTGGGGGTTCTCGAAGTCCTGGATTTCCAGCGCGAGCTGGACATGGAAAAGGGCCTGCTCAGCCGGAGCGTAACGCTCAGAACGCCGGAAGGCCGGTTATCGCTGGATACCGAGCGGTTCGTATCGATGGATGACAAATCCCTGCTGGCTTTGCGCTTCCGGGTCAGGGCGGACTATCCCGCCCGGGTGTGCCTGTCCGCTTTCCTGGACGGGGATGTGCACAACGAGGACAGCAACCACGGCGAGCAGTTCTGGGAGCATCTGGGCGCTGCGTCCCAAGGTGGGGAGGCGCCGGGTGGGGCGTTGCTCAGCCGCACCCGGGAGAACCCCTTCGGCACGCCGCGCTTTGCCGTGGCGGCCGCCTTCCGCGCCGATTGCTCTATGCCCCTCGCCCGCGCCGAGGAGCGGGCGGGCTGGTCGTCCGTCGCCTTCGAGGCGCCCGTGCCGGCGGGCGAGGCCGTCGTTCTCCATAAGTTCTGCTGCGTCGCCACGGACCGTGACTTCCCCGCGGACGGGTTGGTTGGCAGGGCGGAGGGCTTCGCCGGAAAGGCCGCCCAAGCCGGGTATGAGGCGCTCAGGGAAGCGCACATCGCCGCCTGGGCGCGCAAATGGGAGGCCGCGGACGTTGTCATCCGGGGGGACGCGGGGGCGCAGCAGGGCATCCGGTTCAATCTCTTCCATCTGCTGTCCACCTACACGGGCGAGGACGCGCGGCTCAACATCGGCCCCAAGGGCTTTACGGGGGAGAAGTACGGCGGCGCGACCTACTGGGACACGGAGGCCTTCTGCTTTCCCGTCTATCTGGCCACCGCGGGCGAAAAGGTCGCGCGCCAGCTGCTGCGCTACCGCCATGACCAGCTGCCCGGCGCTTTCCACAACGCCGCGCGGCAGGGGCTGCCCGGCGCCCTGTTCCCGATGGTCACCTTCAACGGCGTGGAATGCCACAACGAATGGGAAATCACCTTCATGGAGCTGCACCGCAACGGGGCGGTCGCCCATGCCATCTTCAACTATACGCAGTATACCGGCGACGGGAGTTACCTGTTCTCGGAAGGGCTGGACGTGCTGCTGGGCATCGCGCGCTTCTGGGCGGGGCGCGTGCATTTCAACGCCTGGACGGGCAGCTACATGCTCCATGGCGTCACCGGGCCCAATGAATACGAGAACAACGTCAACAACAACTGGTACACCAATCGCATCGCCGCCTGGTGCCTGGACTACTTCCTTTCGTCCTTCAGGCGCGCGCCTAAAGACCGCAGGGCCGCGCTGGGCGTCGCCCCGGACGAGCTGGCCGCCATGGAAAAAATCAGCCGGAACATGTACGAGCCACGGGACGAGGCGCGCGGGGTCTTCATCCAGCACGACACCTTCCTGGACAAGGAGCTGCTTCCGGCCGCGGCCATCCCGGCGGAAGAGCGGCCGCTCAACCACCACTGGAGCTGGGACCGCATCCTGCGCTCCTGCTATATCAAGCAGGCCGACGTCCTCCAGGGCCTGTATTTCCTGGGCCACCTCTACGACCAGGAAACCAAGGAGCGAAACTTCAGGTTCTACGAGCCCATGACGGTGCACGAGTCCTCCCTTTCACCCAGCGTGCACGCCGTGCTGGCGGCCGAAATCGGCGAAAGGGAGAAGGCGGTGGAGATGTACCGCCGCACCGCCCGGCTGGATCTGGACGACATCAACCGGGACACGCGGGACGGCCTCCATGTGACCAGCATGTCCGGCGCCTGGCTGGCCATCGTCCAGGGCTTTGCCGGCATGCGCACGGCGGACGGAAACCTGTCGTTCTCGCCCTTCCTCCCGGAAGGCTGGCAGGGCTATTCCTTCCGCTTCCTGTACCGCGGGCGCGTCCTGCGCTTTGAGATGGAGACAGGCGAGGCCAGGCTTTCACTGCTGTCCGGCAGCCCCCTGGCCGTCCGCCTGTGGAACCGGGAGCACTTCCTGGAGCGCCAAATCATATCGGAGGGGGGAAACGCATGAAAAAGCTGTTCATCTCCGCGGACATCGAGGGCACCTGCGGCATCGCCGGCTGGGACGAGACGGAACGGAAGAAC
>JAAZAQ010000006.1 GCA_012514225.1 Clostridiales bacterium
ACCTCCACCAAGGCGGGGGTCTTCGACGGCGCGCAGGAAATCTGCTCGCGCACCCTGCGGCATGACAAGGCGCAGCTGTCCGCCCTGGGCGGCATCCTGGAACAGAAGGAAGTCCGGAAGGTCGCCGTATTGAAGTGGCTGTCCGACGAGGGATACGCCCTGTCCGGCATGAAGGCCATCGCCGCGCGCGGCGGCCTCATCCGGCCCATTCCGGGGGGCGTTTACCTGATTGACGAACAGGCCGCGCGGGACGCGGCTTCCGGGGAATACGGCATGCATCCCTCCAACCTGGGCATGCTCATCGCCCGGGAGTGGAGCCTCGTGGCTGGGATACCGGCGGTCTTCCTCGACGCGCCGGTCACCGACGAGCTGTCCGCGCGCGCGAGGGTGACCGGCGTCAAGGGAATCACCCGCCGCAGCGTCTTCCACGCGCTCAACGCCAAGCGCGTGGTCCGCCTGTACTGCGCGCAGGAGGGGATAGACCCTTTCCGGCACCGCTTCGTCGTCGCCCACATGGGCGGGGGCATCACGGTCAGCGCGGTGGACGGCCTGAAGGCGGTGGACGTCAACAACGGTGTGGACGGGGAGGGTCCCTTCACGCCGGAGCGGGCGGGCGGCCTGCCCATCCGCGAGGTGCTGCGCCTGTTGGAGGCGTTTGGCGGGGACAAGGAGCGGCTGATGGACGCCCTCTACCGCCAGGGCGGGCTGACCTCCCACCTGGGCAGCAACGACGTGGCCGCCCTGTGCGCCCGCGCCGGGAACGAGCCGGAGGTCAGGGCGGTGCTGGACGCGATGCTCTACGGAATCGCCAAGCAAATCGGCGCCATGGCAGCCGCCCTGGAAGGCCGGGTGACCCGGATTCTGCTGACCGGCGGCATCGCCTACAACCGGGACCTGATGGACGAGCTGACGGCCCAGGTGGGCTGGATTGCCGGCTGCTCGGTCTTCCCGGGGGAGGACGAGCTGGCCGCGCTGGCGGAAGGCGCGTTGCGCTTTTTAAGTGGCGAGGAGCAGGCCAGGCGGGTGGGGGATGCAGGCTAAGGGCGCCTTCCCGCCTCCCGGGGAGCGGCTGTTCGTCATCCTGGGCGCCTACGGCACCGGGAAGACGGAGTTCTCCGTCAACCTTGCGCTGGCCCTAGCCGCGCAGGGGCGGAAGACCGCGCTGGCGGACCTGGACCTGGTCAACCCCTATTTCCGCTCGCGGGAAAAGGCGACGGAGCTGGAGAGCCGGGGTGTGGAGCTCATCGCGCCGACAGGCGCCCTGCGCCACGCCGACCTGCCCAGCATCCCGCCCCGGCTGCCGGCGCTCGTCAACGGCCCGGATTTGGCCGGTGTCATCGACGCGGGCGGCGACCCCGCGGGCTCGCGGGTGCTGGCTTCCTTCGCGCCGGACCTGCGCCGCCGGAAGTCGCGGGTGTGGTACGTGCTCAACCGCTCCCGGCCCGAGAACGCGGACGCGGAGCGCGCGCTGGCCAGCCTCCGCGCCGTCGAGGCCGCCTGCGGGCTCGAGGTCAACGGCCTGGTCAGCAACACCCACCTGATCGGTGCCACTACGGCGCAGACGGTCCGGGAGGGCGCGGCTTTCGCGGACCTGGTGTCGCAAAAGAGCGGGCTGCCCGTCGCATGCTACGCCGCTGCGCGCAGCCTGGCGGGCGAGCTCTGGGACTTGGAACCGCTGTTTCCGCTGGACCTGTACATGAAGCGCCCCTGGGAATAAACAAGCGAGGAGCGAGGATGAAAGCGAAAGTAACCTTCAACCTGGACCGGTGCAAGGGCTGCGGGCTGTGCGTGAGCGTGTGCCCCAAGCAGATTCTGTGGCTGGATGAAACCGTGACCAACGTCAAGGGCTACCATCCCTCCGGCATCTCCGACCAGGACAAGTGCATCGCCTGTGGCAACTGCGCGCGCATCTGCCCGGATTCGGTCATCACGGTGACCAAGACCAAGGAGGACTGACCATGCCCAAGGAACTGTGGAAGGGCAACGAGGCCATCGCCGAGGCGGCCATCCGCGCCGGCTGCCGGGCGTACTTCGGCTACCCCATCACCCCCCAGAACGAGATTCCCGAGTACATGAGCCGCAGGATGCCGGAGGCGGGCGGCGTCTTCGTGCAGGCGGAGAGCGAAATCGCCGCCATCAACATGGTGTACGGCGCCTCCGCCGCGGGCACCCTCGCGATGACCAGCTCCTCCTCCCCGGGCATCAGCCTCAAGCAGGAGGGCATCAGCTACCTTGTCGGCGCCGAGCTGCCGGCCGTCATCCTCAACATGATGCGCGGCGGCCCGGGGCTGGGCACCATCCAGCCCGGCCAGGCGGATTACTTCCAGGCCACCCGCGCCCCCGGGCACGGCGACGGGCGCATGGTCGTGCTGGCGCCCGCGGGCATCCAGGAGGCTGTGGACCTGATGCAGGACAGTTTCGACCTCGCGGACCGCTACCGCAACCCGGTCATGATGCTGGCGGACGGCATGATCGGCCAGATGATGGAGCCCATCGAGTGGAAGGAAACCGAGCCCAGGCCCCCGGTGGAGAAGCCCTGGGCGGCGGACGGCCGGGACGGCGACGGGAAGACGCACTTCGTGACCTCCCTGCGGTTGCAGTCGGAGAAGAACGAGCGTTTTGTGCAGTCCCTCTTTGAGAAGTACGCCGCCATCGAGCGGGACGAGGTGCGCTACGAGGCCGTCGGCTGCGAAAACGCCGATTTGCTCATCGCCGCCTTCGGCACCACCGCGCGCATCGCCCTCTCCGCCGCCCGGCGCCTGGAAAAGGAGGGCGTCAGGGCGGGGCTCTTCCGCCCGATTACGCTGTGGCCCTTCCCGTCCAGGGCGCTGCGGGAGCTGGCCGGGCAGAAGAGCGTGAAGGCGGTCATGACGGTCGAAATGTCCATGGGGCAGATGGTGCAGGACGTGCGCCTGGCGCTGGAGGGCATGAAGCCCGTCACCTTCTACGGCCGCACCGGCGGCATGGTGCCAGAGCCCGCCCACATCGCCGAAGCGGCGAAAAAGACCCTCAGCGAGGTGAAGTAAATGGCACGGACACAGGTCGTATACGAGCGCAGCCACGGGCTCAAGGACGTGGAGACGCACTACTGCCCCGGCTGCCATCATGGGATTATCCACAAACTCATCGCCGAGGTCCTTGTGGAGATGGACCTCCTGGACAAGGCCGTGGGCATCAGCCCCGTCGGCTGCGCGGTGCTGGCGGGGGACTACCTCAACTGCGACTTCGTCGAAGCCGCCCACGGGCGCGCGCCCGCGGTGGCGACGGGCGTCAAGCGCACCCATCCGGACCTGCTGGTGTTCACCTACCAGGGGGACGGCGACCTGGCCTCCATCGGCGCCGGGGAAATCGTCCACGCCACCGCCCGGGGGGAGCAGTTCACCACCATCTTCATCAACAACGCGATTTACGGCATGACCGGCGGCCAGATGGCGCCCACCACCCTGTTGGGCCAGAAATCCACCACCTCCCAGTCCGGCCGTGAGGCGGCGCGCCACGGCATGCCGCTGCGGATGTCCGAAATGCTCTCCACCCAGGACGGCATGGCCTACTGCGAGCGCGTGTGTGTCGTGGACATGCCCAACCTGCACAAGGCGAAGAAAGCCATCAAAAAGGCCTTCACCCTGCAGATGCAGGGCGTCGGCCACACCTTCGTCGAGTTCCTGTCCACCTGCCCGACCAACTGGGGGATGACCCCGGTGGACGCGGGCAAGTGGGTCAAGTCCGACATGAACCGGTACTACCCCCTGGGCGTCTTCAAGGACCTCACCGCCAAAAAGGAGGCCGCGGAGGAATGACCAGAGAGTTGATTATCGCGGGCTTCGGCGGCCAGGGCGTCATGGCGATGGGCAAGACCCTCATCGAGGCCGGCCTGAAGGAAGGCTACAACGTCACCTGGGTGCCCAGCTACGGGCCGGAGATGCGCGGCGGCACAGCCAACTGCTCCGTGGTCATCTCCACCGAGCCCATCGGCTCCCCGGTGGTGACCCAGCCCAACGAGCTCATCGCCATGAACGGGCCCTCCCTCAAGCGTTTCGAGCCCCTGGTTGAGCCGGGCGGGCTGGTGCTGGTCAACTCCTCCCAGGTGGAGAACCCCGCCTGCCGGCCGGACGTGCGCTGCTACCTGGTGCCCTCCATGGAGGAGGCCGGCAAGCTGGGCAATTTCAAGGTGGCCAACATGGTCATGCTGGGCGCCTACATCCAGGCCACCGGGGCGCTGAAACTGCAGACCATCGAGGAGATGCTGGCCAGCGTCTTCACCGGCCCCAAGGCCCACCTGGTGGAGCTCAACATCCGCGCCCTCCAGGCCGGCGCGGCGTACGTGGGATAAAGCCGCAT
>JAAZAQ010000044.1 GCA_012514225.1 Clostridiales bacterium
CCGCCGCGGCCCGCGCCTGGGGCCTGCCCGCGGGAACCGGATGGCTGGCCGCCCTTTCCGGCGCGCTGGTGCTCCTCGTGGTCACCTTTCTCTTCCAGCTGCTGGCGGTCATCCTGCCGCGCAGGATCGCCGCCCAGAAACCCCGGGCCACTGCGCGCGCCTTGTTTGGGCTGGCCGGGTTTGCCAACGCGCTGTTCCGCCCGGTGTCAAAAGCCCTGGAAGCCCTGTCTTCCGTTTTTCTCCGACTGCTGAAGGTCGAAGCCCTGCAGCCCACAGAGGAAATCACAGAGGACGAAATCCGGATGCTGGTGGACGTGGGGGAGGAAAAGGGCGCGATTGAGGAAGCCGAACGCGAGATGATCAAGAACGTGTTCGAGTTCAACAACATGACCGCTGCGGAGTGCATGACCCACCGCACCGACATGTACGCCATCTGGACGCAGGACACGCGCGAGGAAATCGTCGCCCTCATCGACCAGACCGGCCTGTCGCGCTTCCCGGTGTACGAGGAGGACCTGGACCATATCACCGGCACTGTCAGCACGCGGGAGTTCCTGCTTAACCTGCAGCGGCCCGAGCCGCTCCCGCTGCAGCGCATCGTGCGGGAGGCGCATTTCGTGCCGGAAACCGTGCGCACCGACCTGCTCTTCCGGGACATGCAGCGCAACAAATTCCACATGGCCATCGTCGTGGACGAATACGGCGGGACGAGCGGCCTGATCACCATGGAGGATTTACTGGAGGAAATCGTCGGCAACATCTACGACGAGTACGACCCCCAGGACCAGCAGGAGTTCGAAACCCTGGGCGATGGCCGCTGGCGCGTGGCGGGGACGCTGGACGTCGAGACCTTCAACGAAAAATCGGGGCAGGAACTGCCCCTGAGCGACGAGTATGACACAATCGGCGGGCTGATTCTCAGCCGCACCGGCAGCATCCCCGAGGACGGCGGCGGGCTGGAAGTGGTTTCCGACGGCCTCCGCTTCAAGGTGGAAGCCATGCAGGGGCGGAGGATCGCCTGGGTGGAGGTAAGCCTTGCAGACGGAGTATGACCTGATTATCGTCGGCGCGGGCGCCGCGGGCTGCTCGGCCGCCGTGACAGCGCGCCAGCGCAACATGTCCACCCTCCTGCTCTTCGGGGGGGATGGCGCGCTGGGCAAGGCGCGGCTGGTGGACAATTACCCGGGGCTGCCCGATTTGCAGGGCCCCGCGCTGCTGGACGCCCTCCGGAAGCATGCCGCCCAAATGGGGGCGGAGCTCAAGCGCGGCCTGGTCCGCCGTGTCATGCCGCTGGACGGGGGCTTTTCAGTCCTCGCCGGCAACGACCTGTATTTCGGCAAAACGGTGCTGCTGGCGATGGGCACGGCGCGCGTGCGCCTGCTGCCGGGGGAGGAAGAGCTGGTGGGCCAGGGCGTCAGTTACTGCGCCACCTGCGACGGCATGTTCTACAAAGGCGGCCGGGTGGTCGTGGTCGCCTCGGACGCGGAGGCGGTGGAGGAGGCCAACTATCTCGCCACCCTCGCGCACGTCATTTATATCAAGGAAAAAGCGCACGACACCGCCCTGCTGGACAGGGCAATCGAAATGGCGGAAGGCAAGCCGCTGGCCTTCCGCATGCAGGGCGAACAGCTGGTGCTGGACACCACGGCGGGCGAGGTGCTGGCCGACGGCGCTTTCGTCATCCGGCCAGCCGTCGCGATGACCCAATTGATTCCGGAGGTCAAGGCGGAAAACGGCGCCCTGGTGCTGGACGGCAAGCTGATGACCAGCGTGCCGGGCGTATTCGCCGCCGGAGACATCGCGGGCTCACCCCTCCAGGTCTCCAAGGCGGTCGGGGAAGGCAACGTCGCGGCCTTGTCCGCGGCGGGCTACCTGATGCGCATGGGCGCGAAAAAGAAGGAGGACCCGGTATGACCAGGCGCCTCGCATTGTTGCTGGCGGTTCTTCTCCTGTCCGCCTCGGTCGCGGCCGCCGCCCCGACGCGGGAACGGACGCCCGCCGCCCTGGCTGTGGAGCAAATGCTCCTGCAGGTCCAGCCCCTGGCCGACGCAGCCGCGGCCGCGGCCTGGCAGACGGGCGTCCATGAGCTGGAAGAAGGCGCCGCGCCAAACCCGGTGCTGGCGGAGGCGCTGCTGGCACAGGCGATGAGGGATTATCTGCTGGTCTTCCCCGCGGTGGATATCGCCGTTACGCTCACGAAGGAGCAGGCCTCCCAGGCGGCCGCCCAGTTGCTCGCCGCCCCGGGGCCCTATGATTTCCCCAATCCCCTCGTCGCGTCCCCGGACCCTGCGGCCGGGACGCTGCGCTTTGACCTATCCGATGCGGCGGACTTCGTCGGAGCCTATATCTACGATGCTGAGGTATCCGAAGACGGGCTGATGCTGTTTGCCGACCTGTACCGTGTCAACGGCATCCGCGCACAGGCACAGGACGCGCCGGAGGACGGGCTCGCCTGGCTGGGCAGTGTTACAATGGGATTCGCTGCCGCGGCGGACGCGCCCGCGGGGTTTAAGCTGAAAAGCCTGAGCGTCGGTGCGCTGTACGCGCAAGCCGGCTTTGTCGACTACGCGACGGACGAACGCTACGAGCTCCGCACGCCTGATTTCTTCATCCCCCGCCAGGCCGATGCAGAAGGCATGCCGATCGACCTGGTTTCCGGGGACGGGCTCGCCGCCCTGGCGGTGCGTTTCGTGCCTGGCAGCCTGGAAGCGCTGGAGCGAGCCTGGCGCGCCGAACAAGCCACCGCGGCGGTTACCCTGGATGCGGACGGGCGGCTGCGCCTGGCCGCGCCCGGCCTGTACCGTGTCGCGGCGCACGACCCCATCGGCGGGGAAGACGGCTGCCTGGTGCTGGAGATGGCCTATCCCGAAGAAAAGGAACAGGAGTTC
>JAAZAQ010000367.1 GCA_012514225.1 Clostridiales bacterium
GACCCTGCTGTACGGGCTGAAGCGCACCGGGCGCAAGGTGGGCCTGGCCAGCCTGTGCATCGGCGGGGGCATGGGCACCGCCGTCGTCGTCAAGCGCGTCTGAGCGAAAAGCGCTTCGCTCTGAATCCATAAACACACCGCCACCGGTCCGGTAAAAGAACATTTGAACCGAGGCGCTGCGTTTCCCGGGAATCATGATGGAGAAAAACCAAATTGAAAGGAAGGTGAGAAGGAAGCAACGCGGTGACGTCCAGTAGAGCTGGACACCGCCGGCACGGCAAGGGCGACCTGCCGCGGCGGCATCGCAGGAGGTCTGCGGAACACCCGTTGAAGGCGCAAACAAGGCAAATCGGAACGGGACTTTACACAGCAAAGGAGAAATGGGCATGTTCAAACGATTTACCAACGCCTGCGTAAGCCTGGTTCAAAAATGGCTTCCCGACGCCCTTCTATTCGCCATCATCCTGACCATCATCAGCTTCCTGGCCGGCATGGGCCTCACAAGCCAAGGTCCCCTGGACATGATCAAGCACTGGGGCAACGGCTTCTGGAGCCTGCTATCCTTCGCGATGCAGATGGCGCTCGTCATCGTGACCGGCTATGTGCTGGCTGATACGAGGCCGGTCGGCAAGGTGCTGGACAAACTGGCCGGCGTTCCAAAGTCGCCGACGATGGCCATCTGGTTCATCTCATTCATCACTTTCTTCGCAACCTTCATCAACTGGGGCTTCGGCCTTGTCATCGGCCCCCTGCTGGCCAAGCGCGTGGCGAAAAAGGTCCGCGGGCTGGACTATCCCCTGGCCATCGCCGCCGCATACTCCGTTTTCGTCAACTGGCACGGCGGCATCTCCGGCTCCATCCCGCTGAAAATCGCGACCTTCTCCGAGGCCATCGTAAAGGAAACGGGCGGCGCGCTGACACAGGCGGTGCCGATTTCCGAAACCATCTTCTCCCCCTGGAACCTGCTCATCCAGCTGGCGCTGCTGATTATCCTCCCGCTCGTCAACGCGATGATGCACCCGACGGGCGACAAGGTCAAAAGCATCGACCCGCGGCTGCTGGTCGACCCGGAGCCGGCGCCCCAGCGTGACCGGAAGTCCATGGTGCCCGCCGAAAGGCTGGAGAACAGCTCGATTCTGTCCCTGGTTGTCGGCGCGATGGGCCTGGTGTTCGCCATCTGGTGGTTCGCCAGCAAAGGCTTCAACCTGGACCTGAACATCCTGAACTTCATCTTCCTCTTCCTGGGACTCATCCTGCACAAGACGCCCAGGCGATTCCTCGACTCGGTCAACGATTCGGTCAAGGGTGTGTCGGGGGTGCTCATCCAATTCCCGTTCTACGCCGGCATCATGGGCATGATGACCGGCGCGAACGCGGCGGGGCTGTCCCTGGCCAGGGTCATCTCCGACGCCTTCGTCAGCATCTCCACCGTCAACACCTTCCCCCTGTTCTCCTTCTGGGCGGCTGGGCTCATCAACCTGTTCGTACCGTCCGGCGGCGGGCAGTGGGCGGTGCAGGGCCCGGTCACGATGACCGCAGGCGCGCAGCTGGGCATGAACCCGGCGGTATCCGCGATGGCGATCGCCTGGGGCGACGCCTGGACCAACCTCATCCAGCCCTTCTGGGCGCTGCCCGCGCTGGGCATCGCCGGCCTGGGCGCCCGCGACATCATGGGCTACTGCGTCATCGCGCTGCTGGTGTCCGGCGTCA
>JAAZAQ010000368.1 GCA_012514225.1 Clostridiales bacterium
ACGCGGTAGCGCCGCAGCTTGTAGGCGCCGGGGCGCGTGAAAATCGGGAAGTCCCGCGCGATGAGCTCGGCGTACAGGCGGGTGAAGGCGTCGTTGCGCTTGCTGTTGCCGTTGTGCTTGAAGGGGAAGGACAAAAGGGTGTGGGCGGGGCAGACGCTGGTGACGGTGACGCCGCTGCATTCGACGCGCACCTGGTCCAGGTCGTAGTGGGAGAGGTCGTTCAATTTTTGCCACAGCTGCAGGTACAGGGGGCTTTCCCTCAGGCGCAGCAGCTGCGCTTCCTCGTCGCGCTCGGCTTTCGCGCAGTAGGCGTACAGCGCCAGGGCGGCGGCCGCGCAGCCTGCGATGCCGAACATTGCCCCAAAAGTCATGCGGGAGATTCGCCCCTTTCCACTATATATGGTGGTATTATACAAAGCGGAACCACAAGATGCAACCGTTTTTTGCATTTTTCTTACAATTCCGCGACGGAAACCACAGCCAAAGGAATTATCCACAATTTGTCCACATCCCAGTGTGGATTTTTGGGGGTATCGGGGTGTTATCCACAGAAAAAGCGCGGTTTTTGACCGTGAAGGGAGGCGCGAGTCACTCTGGCCTGACACAATCCTTGTGCCCGTTTGACAGCCGGCGGGGATTTCATCAGCAAACCAAAGCCGCTTCCGTGAAAGATTCAACAACCGGATGCGTTGCGCGCTGCCGGACGGAGAGTCGTTTGGCGGCCTGCATTTGGCGGCCGCTTGATTTCGGTGAGGGAAGATGCCTATACTTGGACAATCTGCAAAACTGTTTCATCGGATGAAGCGGGATGCCGCGCTGACAAACCGGGCGGGGGCCCCGGTTCCATCATAAGCGTTCATGTCGGTGTGACCCAACGACGTTGATTGAGGAGGTCATGAAATGGGAAAGAGCATCCGAAAAGGCTACTGTGCCGACGGGGTATGGAAGGAATCGGGAACCGGGAAGTGGATGCCCGTCACCGATTCGAGCACCGGCGAAGTCATCGCCGAGGTCCCGTGCTGCACGAAGGCGGAAGTGGAGGAGGCAATCGCGTCAGCCCAGGCGGCGTTTGCCGACTGGAGCCAGCAGTCGCTGTCCACCCGCACCCAGATGATGTTCAAATGGAGGAACGTCCTCCTGGACCATATCGGGGAGCTCACGCTCCTTTGCTCGAAAGAGCTGGGGAAGACCCTTGACGAAGCCAGGGGCGACATCCTCAAGGCGATCGAGCCGACCGAGCTGGCCTGCAGCCTCCCCCTGCTCACGCAGGGGGCCGCGTCGCTCCAGGTGACCAGCGGCTTCGACACGGCGACCTACAGGATGCCGCTGGGCGTGGTTGCGGGAATCGTGCCGTTCAACTTTCCCGCCATGATTCCCTGGGGCTGGATGGTCCCGCTCGCGATTGCGACGGGGAACACGGTGGTGCTGAAGGCCGCAAGCCCGACGCCCCTGACCGCCATGAGAATCATGGAGCTCTTCTATACGGAGGGCGGCTTCCCCAAAGGCGTGGTCAACCTTGTCACCTGCAGCAATGAGGAAAGCGAGCTGTTCCTGACCGACCCCCGCGTCAAGGCAATCACCTTTGTCGGGTCGACGGCGGTGGGCAGGCACGTCTACGAGGTCGCCGCCGCAAATGGCAAGCGCGTGCAGGCGTTGTGTCAAGCCAAGAACCATGCGCTGGTCCTGGAGGATTGCGAGCTTGACAGCACGGTCAACGCCGTCATCAACTCGACCTACGGCTGCGCCGGCATGAGATGCATGGCCTTGCCGGTCATCGCGGTGCAGGAAAGCATTGCCGACCGCTTCGTCGCGCAGCTCAGGGAAAAGGCGCAGGCCCTGGCCGTCGGCTGCGCTTACGACCCGAAGACGCGGCTGGGGCCCCTTGTGACAAAGGAGCACAAGGCCTTTGTAGAAGGCTGGATTCAAAAGGGCGTCGACGAGGGCGCCGAGCTGGTGCTGGACGGCCGGAACGTCAGGGTGGAGGGGTTTGAGAACGGCTTCTTCCTGGGGCCCACGATTTTTGACCGCGTCACCCCGGAGATGGAAATCGGGCAGTACGAGGTTTTCGGCCCGGTGACCGCGATCAAGAGAATCAGGGACTTTGAGGAGGGCATGGCCGTCATCAATGCCAACCGGTATGGGAACGGCAGCGCAATCTTTACCCAGAACGGGTATTACGCCAGGCAGTTCGAGCTGTTGACCGACAGCGGGATGGTGGGCATCAACGTTGGCATCC
>JAAZAQ010000369.1 GCA_012514225.1 Clostridiales bacterium
CAGTTGCGGATTTTTTCGCGGCTCCTCGGCCGCCCCAACCCGGCCGCCCCGCCGTTTTCTTGCGCGGGGTTCCGTTTCAGTGTATGATACGCGTGCGGATGATTCCGCGCAAACCACAGTACGGAAGGAGTTGCTGCGCCGCTTGACCGTCCCGCTGGAAGCCTTCGACACCTGCGTCGCCCTGTTCGGCCTCAACGACCGCAACATTCATCTGATAGAGGAAGACCTTCAGGTCGCCGTCCACCTGCGCAACAACGCGCTGCACGTGTCCGGCAGCGAGGAAAACACGAAAATCGCCGAGCGCGTCATCCTGGAGATGCTCCAGCAGCTGGACGCGGGCGAGAGCGTCGACGAATCCCGGGTGCGCTACCTGATTTCCCTCGCGCGCCAGGACCGCCTGGAGCGCCTGGAAGGGCTCAGCCGCGAGGCGGTCGCCTTCACCCACCGCGGCCGCCGCATCGTCTGCAAGACCGAGGGCCAGCGCGCCTATGTCGACGCCATACGCAAAAGCGGGCTGACCCTGGGGGTGGGCCCGGCCGGCACCGGCAAGACCTACCTGGCCATCGCCATGGCCGCGGTCGCGGTGCGCAGCAAGGAGGTCGAGCGCATCATCCTGACCCGCCCCGCCGTGGAGGCGGGCGAAAAGCTGGGCTTCTTGCCCGGCGACATGGCGCAGAAGGTCGACCCCTACCTGCGCCCGCTGTACGACGCGCTGTATGAAATCATGGGCATCGAAGCCTACCAGCGCATGGCGGAGCGCGGCAACATCGAGGTGGCGCCGCTGGCTTTCATGCGCGGCAGGACCCTCAACGACGCCTTCATCATTCTGGACGAGGCGCAGAACGCCACGCCCGAGCAGATCAAGATGTTCCTGACCCGCATGGGGCGCAACGCCCGCTGCGTCGTCACCGGGGACCCCACCCAGATCGACCTGCCCCCCTCCCGGAAATCCGGCCTGCTCGTCGCGATGGAGGTGCTGAAAAACGTGGAAGGCGTCAGCATCGCCCGCCTGACACGGGAGGATGTGGTCCGGAACGGCCTGGTCGCCCGGATTGTGCAGGCCTATGAAAACTATGAAGGGGAAGGCGAGCCCCATGCATGAGCGCCCCCTCGCCGTAAAACCGCCCGCCCGCGGCGCACGGCTGGAAAGCCTGTCCCGCGCGCTGCGTTCCGGCGGTTTTCTGCGCCTGGCGATTATCCTGTCAGGCTCGCTGCTGTGCCTGCTCGTTTTCATGCTCACCGTCACGCCGAAGCGGTACAACCTCTACGTCGGCATGGTGCCCAACCAGACCATCGCCGCCAACAAGGACGTGGAGGACGAGCTGGCCACGCTGCGCTCCCGCGAGGCGGCCGCGGACGCCGTCATGCCGATTTACCACTACAAGGACGGCGTGACCGAGGCGGTCATGGCCGATCTGGAGGCTGTGTACGCGCAGATGACCGCCGTAAGGCAGTACGCCCAGTCCCTGCCGGACCACGGCCCGGACCGCGCCTATTCGGCGGAGGAGCTTGCCAAGGCGGGCGAACTGATGGAGCTGGTGCCGCTGGAGGACTTCCAGCTGACCACGCTGATGAACGCCAGTGCCGAACAGTTCGACGAGATGTACGCCGCCATGAACCCCGCCACCCGCAACGTCATGCAGGGCAACGTGACCCAGGGCCAGGAAGCCCTGGCCATCAACAGCATCATGCAGGTGGTCGGTTTCAAAACCAGCGTGAGCCTGCTGCAAAACGTCGTCCTGCCGGTGCTGCGCGGGATGATCCAGCCCAACATGGTCGTGGACGAGGACGCCACGCAGGCCGCCCAGCAAACCGCCTGGGACGCGGTCGAGCCGATTTTTTACAAGCAGGGGCAGAACATCGTCGTCATGGGCGAAGGGCGCGTGACGGAGAACCAGCTCAACACCCTCAACAGCCTGGGCCTGCTGAGCGACAATTCCGTCGACTACGCGATGTACGGGGGCGCGATCGTGCTGGTCGCCGCCATTCTGGCGCTGATGTCGGTGTTCCTCCGGTATTTTTGCCCCGCCGTGTTCTTTGACGCCAAGCGCCTCGCCATCCTGTACCTTGCCGCCGTGCTCACGCTCGCGCTGGCCTACCTGGCCAAATCCGTCCAGCTGCTGTACCTGGCGCCCCTGGCCCTGCCCTACATGCTGCTGACCGTCACCTTGAGCGCGCTCCCGGCGTTCGCCACAGGCCTTTCCACCACGCTGATCGCCTCGCTGATGATGTCCGGCGCCGGGGGCACGTCCGCCGACGTCATCAACCTGCTCATCATCTCCTCGTTTTCAGGCGCGCTCTCCGTGCTGCTGCTTCACCGCAGGTACCAGCGCTCCTTTATCCTCTTCACCGGCACGCTGGTCGGCTTTGCCAACTTCCTCATCATCTTTGCGACCGGCCTGATGGGCAGCATGTCCATGACCAGCCCGCTTCACAAAGCCCTCTGGGCGCTGGCGGGCGGGGTGACCAACGCCCTGCTGTGCCTGTCCCTGCAGCCGGCCGTCGAGTCCCTCTTCAACCTGCCAACGCCCATGCGGCTGCTGGACCTGACCAACCCGAACCACCCGCTGATGCGCCGGCTGCTGCTGGAAGCGCCCGGCACCTACCATCACAGCATCATCATCGCCAACCTCGCGGAGGCCTCCGCAGAGGCCATCGGCGCCAATCCCCTGCTCGCGCGCGCCGGCGCCTACTTCCACGACATCGGGAAGCTCAAGCGGCCCCTGTACTTCAAGGAAAACCAGATCGGCGCCTCCAACATCCACGACACCACCGACCCGAAGGTTTCCGCGGCCATCATCATCTCCCACGTCCGCGAGGGCCTCGCCCTGGCCCGGCAGCACCGCCTGCCGGCGGAAATCCAGCAAATCATCGCGGAGCACCACGGCAATTCCCTTGTCTCCTATTTTTACAACAAGGCGCTGGCCGAGGCCGGGGACAAGCCGGTGGAAGAAGAGGCGTTCCGCTACGACGGCACCTCGCCCCGCTCTGCGGAGGGCGCCCTCATCATGGTGTGCGACACGGTGGAGGCCGCCATCCGCACCCTGTCCAACCCCACCCGCGAGGAAATCGCCACCTCCATCGAGGGGCTCATCCGCCAGAAGATGGACAGCGGGCTTTTGGACGACTCCCCGCTGACGCTCCGCGACCTGCAGACCATCCGGGACACCTGCGCCTCGGTCATCTACGGCGTCTTCCACGAGCGCATCGAGTATCCCCCGCCGCCGGACCGGCTGCCCCCGGGTGAGCGGCTGCTCGCCCACCTTCAGCAAATCCGCAAGCCTTCGCGCATCCCCGGCGCGCCCCAGAAGCCCGCGCAACCGGAACCAGGAGGAGAACCGGTTCTGCCCGCGCCGCCCGTTGCCCCGGCCCAAAAGAACCAGCCGTGATTACCGTCCTGCGGGAATCGGACGCCCCCCTCTCCGATGGCGAATTCGCGCGCCTGCTGGACAACAGCCTGCGCGCGCAGGGCATCCATGCCCCCTGCGCCGTCACCCTGACGCTGACGGACGAGGCTTCCATCCGGGACGTCAACCGGGCGCACCGCGGCGTCGACCGGCCGACGGACGTGCTGAGCTTCCCCGCAGCCCTGTTGCCCGCCCGCCCGGGAGCCCCCCTCCCCCCCTCGATGTGGGACAGCGGCGCCGGCGCGTTTTTTTTGGGCGACATCGTGATTTCCTGCCCCCGCGCCCTGGCGCAGGCAAAGGAATACGGCCACCCGCCCGAGCGGGAATTCTCCTACCTGTTTGTCCACGGCGTCTTTCACCTGCTGGGTTACGACCACCAAAACGAAGAGGAGCGACACCTGATGCGCAAAAAAGAAGAAGAAGCGCTGGGCGGCCCGGACGGCGCGCTGGCGGAAGCGGCCTTCAAGGCCCGCGAAGCCGCCTACGTCCCCTATTCCGGCTACCGTGTCGGCGCCGCGCTGCGGGACCGGGCGGGCAGGGTCTTCACCGGCTGCAACGTGGAAAACGTGTCCTACGGCCTGACCAACTGCGCGGAGCGTACCGCGCTGTTCAAGGCGGTCAGCGAGGGAGCCCGGGAATTCGACGCCATCGCGATTGCCGCGGAGGGCACCGCGCCCTGGCCCTGCGGCGCCTGCCGGCAGGTGCTGTCCGAGTTCGCGCCAGGCTTGCGCGTGCTGGTCGCCTGGGAGGGCGGCCGGGAGGAAACCACCCTGGAGGCGCTGCTCCCGCACAGCTTCCTGCGTTTTGAAGGGGACAAAGAACATGGCCAGTGACGGCGCGGCCTTCAAGTCCGGTTTCGTCAGCATCGTCGGGCGGCCCAACGTCGGGAAGTCCACCCTGCTCAACGCCCTGGTGGGCGAGAAGGTGGCCATCATCTCCCCCCGGCCGCAAACGACGCGCAACCAGATTATCGGCATCCGGAACGGCGAGGGCTGGCAAATCGTGTTCGTGGACACCCCGGGCATCCACAAGCCGCGCACGCGCCTGGGCGAGTTCATGGACAAGAGCGTCAAGGACGCCCTGCAGGCCATCGACGCCCTCATCGTCATCACGGACGCCTCCCGCAGCGACCCGGCGGAGCGGGAAACCGTGAAGTCCCTTGCCGTGGGCGGCGTCCCCCGCTTCCTGCTGCTCAACAAAATCGACCTGGTGCACCCCCAGCAGCTGCTGCCCCGCATCGCCCAGTACGCCGGCGACGGGTACGACGCCATCCTCCCGGTTTCCGCGAAGACCGGCGAAGGGCTGGAGCTGCTGATGCAGCACTTGCTGGGCGCGCTGCCCGCGGGGCCCAGGTATTACCCCGAAGGCCAGTGGACGGCGCAGACGGAGCGGCAGATTATCGCGGAACTGGTGCGCGAGCAGGCCCTGTTCGCCCTGCAGGAGGAAATCCCCCACGGCATCGGCGTGGAGGTGCTTTCCATGAAGGAGGTCAGCCCCACGCTGACGGAAATCTTCGCGGACGTCTACTGTGATAAGGACTCCCACAAGGGCATCATCATCGGCCGTCAGGGGGCGATGCTCCGCCGCATCGGCAGCAAGGCGCGCGAGTCCATCGAGCGCCTGCTCAACACCCAGGTCAACCTGAAGCTCTGGGTCAAGGTGCGGCCGGACTGGCGCAACTCCCGCCAGGACCTGAAGTCCCTCGGCTATTCGGAGCAGGTCTGAGCAAATGAAGACAAGAAGCCGCCTCTCCTTCCTCCTCATCCTGGTTCTGCTCGCCGCGTCGCCCGCGCAGCCCCTGCGCGCGGAGCCCGCCCCGGCCTACGGAAAATACTCCGGTATGTTTTTCGGCACTTTCGACACCGCCATCTCCCTGATCGGCTTCGCGGAAAGCAAGGAGGTCTTCGACCGGGAGTACCAAAGGGCGGAGACGATGTTCACCGAGCTGCACCGGCAATTCAACCAGTACCTGCCCTACGAGGGGCTCAACAACCTGTATTTCGTCAACCGGAACGCGGCGGCCGGGCCGGTGAAAGTCCCCGGCGAGCTGTTCGGGCTGCTGGAATACTGCAAGCGGATGCAGCCGCAAACCCGCGGCACGGTCAACGTCGCCCTGGGCGCTGTGCTGGCGCTCTGGCACGACGCGCGGGA